>JADLHM010000114.1 GCA_020848745.1 Deltaproteobacteria bacterium
CGGATCTCGCCCTCGATCGGGTCCGACCACGAGACGATGACGCCGCCGGCCGCGGGATTGAGGGCGCGGTCGGTGGCGTTCAGGCGGGCTTCGATCGCGGCGCGCTCGCGCATGACGCGGGCGGGCTCCGGCAAACGCTCCTTGTGCCTGGCCCGCTGTACCTCTCGATCACGGCGGTCGGAACCGTTCCGCTCCCGAACCTCCGGATCACCGATGCCTCGGTCTCGAGCCCGCTCACGGCGGGGCAATCGGTCACCGTCGCCCGCATGCTGCTGAACGCCGGCAACGCCGACGCCGCGCCGAACTACCAGGAGTTCTGGCTTTCCGCCGACACCCAGTTCGACGGGGAGACGTCTACTTCACGCGCTGCCAGCGCGCCGTTCCGCTCGGTGCCGGTCAGTCGAGCTTCGGCAACTTCGACACCACGATCGCGTCCCAGTTCCCGGTCGCCGCGGACACGTACCACAGTGCTCGTGATCGCCGACAAGCCACCCGCGGTCGTCGAAAGCCACGAGATCGACAACGTCTTCGTGATGCCAACGATCGTGACTGAACTGACGCGCGGCGCCCTCGGCACGCCCCTCGGGCTTGTGCACCTGGGGGCCGAGCGGGTAGTCGCTCTCGGATCTCATGACCGACGCGATCCACGAGTGCGCCCTCGTGCTCGGCGCCAACGGCCGGCTCGTTGGCGAGCTATAGAGGAGAATGGGGAGAAGAGGGGCATGGGACGGCGTTCCGGGGAAGGGGCCACTGTCCGATGCAGGGGGCACGTCAACTCGGCGGCCAATCCCACCTACCGACTCACCCACAGTCGTGACTTCATCACGATCGCGATGAGTAGATACACAATAAGATGTGCGCGTTCATTGATAAACGCTAGTCAGCGTACAGGAGGTACCGATGAATAGCGACAAGAACGTCATTATCATCGGATCTGGCATATCCGGGATGGGTGCAGCCTACGCTCTGCAGAAGAACGGCTTCAACGTAACCGTGTTGGAGAAGAACGGACGAGTCGGCGGCAGAATGCTGTCGACAGAATGGCACGGAACCTGGATCGATCTAGGGGCCGAGTATCTGTCCAGCAAGGAGAACAAATTATTCCAGCTGATCACCGAGTTGGGATTGTCGTCTCGGGTCATCGATTATCCAACCGTCGGCCAAGTGACCTTCGAGTCCTGGCGGAATGATTCCGGACACGTCGTCTCGCTGAGCAAGCCGCTGTCGATGCTGACGACCGCCCCCTTCAGCGTGCGCGGCAAGATCGGACTCGCCAAACTTATCCCAATGGGTATTGCGCACATGGTTCGGGCCAAGCTCGGATCCACGCATGGGCACACCCTGTCGGTGGTCTCCTCCGACGACGAAGAGTCCCTGGAATCGTGGCTGTCACGCGTCCACCCGGATTTTCTGGACTATGCGATCGAGCCGATGCATGAATTCATGTGGAGTCACGAACCGCAGCAGATGTCACGAGGCTGGGCGTTGGACTTCTACGTCAAGCACATGAGATTGGACGTGTGTTCACTGGACGAGGGGTATGGTCTCCTCCCCCGCGTGCTCGCCACGAAGCTCGATGTGGTTACCAACGCCCGAGTCGGCAGCGTGATACCCGGGGAAGCATCGGTGACTGTTGCGTGGAACCAGGATGGGGCCGAGCACCGGAAAGACGTGGACGGTGTCGTCGTGGCGGTGCCCGGAACCCAGGTCAAGGGCATGGTCCAGCGACTTGGCACCGAGCGGACGAAGTTTTTCGACGGGGTGCGATATTCACCCCAGGAGATACCGTTTTTCAAGCTGGATCACGAAATATCAGGCCTGCCGATGATGCGCCTGTATTCCCGCCGGGAAGATCCGATCTTGAATGCGATCATATACACATCTCCGCGACCTGACGGAGAGAAATTTCTGCGGGCCAAACTGAAGGCCAAATACATCAAGCGGGATTGGCAGCAGAGTGACGACGAGAGAATGGATGCGATAGAACACGAGATCGCGCGTTACTTTCCGGAGGCGGTCAGGGCCATCGAGGACCGCTTATTGCACAGATGGGAGGAGGCGCTTCCGATCTTCTATCCGGGTTATACCCGCTCGCTCAAAGAATTCTCGGATCTTCCGCCGATTCCCGGACTCGTGTTCGCCGGGGATTACCTCACCGGCGGCGATACCGGCCAGGCGTACCAGAGTGGACTCTGGGCGGCCGAGGAGTTGGCGAAACAGCTGAACTGAGAGGCCGGTGACCACATGGTCGACGCGGCCGGGTCGACGTGCCCGACTCAGGCGTCGTCCGGAACTGCTGTTCGCCACAGCACGAGCCGGCCCGCGTCAACGCCCGACGATCTCGAGGCTGCCGAGCGCTGTTGCCGCGCTCGCGAGCCGCCGATCGAAGGTGAAGAGCGTGCGCGCTCCGGCCATGGTCGCGAGCGCGAGGTGGAGGGCATCCGCTGCCCGCAGCGGGGCGCGTTCGCCGAGAACGAGGAGCAGCCGCTCGGCTTCGCGGTGGGACGATTCGGTGCCATCGACGCGGAGGAACTCGCCGCCGGCCAAATCACGGAGGAGCCGCTGATGGAGGCGCCGCGCCTCCAATGACCGAAGGCTTCCTTCCCGAACGCGTCGCGCCAGAAGGAACGTAAATTCGGTGACGCCGCTCCACCTCCTCGCTTTCCGCTTCCGGCAGAAAGAGCTTCGCGAGCGCACTCGTGTCGAGGTAGACGGGGCTAGATTCGATCGTCACGGTCTTCAGCGATCATCTCGACCGCGCTCTTCGATGCCCGTGAACGGATCGATCGGCGAAGCCTCCGATGACTCGAAAGCGGTTTTCGGCTCCTGCGCTCGATCGGGACCAGCTTGGCGACGGGTTTACCCCGCTCTTCGATCACTACCTCGCGGCCCTTTCGCACCTCGTCGATCAAGGCGGAAAGGTTCTGTCGTGCTTCTCGAATACCGGCGCGAGTCACGACCCGCAGTCGTGCTACAAGTAGCATCTCGGCGTCAATCCACTGGACAACCGCTGTGTGACGCTCATGGACCATCACCGACACTCACCGAACGAGATTCCGATCACCTCTGGTGACCACTGAAGAAACACCGTCTTTAGCGCGCCACAACGCGCGTCCCCTCGCTCCACCCTTCTCACGTGGTTCGGGGAACCGAGAGATCCTCGAGAAAGAACGCGGCGAGGCATCGCGCCGTTGCGCCAGCGCCGACGTTGCGGACGAAATGCCCGACGAGACCACGGAGATTCTCGATCGCGTTGGTCGAGCGCAGGGTGCGATAGGGCGCGCCGGTGACGCGGACACGTTGCAAGGTCAGGGTGTCGGTCCGCGGTGCTGGCGTTTTCCCCCCGTCCACCATAGGTACAAGCCCCTTCCAGCATGACGACGCCCAAGACGCTCTCGTCCTACGCCGACAATCCGATGGTGCACCGCGACCGCCGCCTCGGCCGCGCGAGCACCCCGTGGACCCGTTCCTTCGCCTGCGACGACATGGGGGTGCTGATCGTCTGTCGCGGTCCGATCCGGAAAGAGGCGATCGACGTCTTCCGCGAGATGGGCGTCGCCCAGGTCGGCATCCTGCTTTCGGAACGCGACAGCATCGTGTTCCCGCGCGCCCTCTCGCCCGAGCTCCGCATGATGGACCCGCGGAACGTCCACGCGGTGCCCGACTACACCGGCGCCACCAAGGAAGAGCGGGTCCAGCGGATCGAGCAGATGATCGCGATCTGCCGCGAGCACGGCTACGGCTACGTCTTCGCCGGGTACGGCTTCATGGCGGAAGACGCCGAGTTCGTGCGGCGGCTGGAGGAGGCCGGCCTCGCCTTCATCGGCCCGTGCTCGTACACGCAGACGGCGGCCGGCGCGAAGGACGAGGCCAAGCGCACCGCGATCGAGAACGACGTCTCGGTCACGCCGGGCGTGAACGACGCGACGACCCGAACGCTGCTGCGCCTCCACCCGGACCGCAAAGCGCTCCAGCGGCTCGCCAAGGCGAACGGCCTCGATGTCCCCGCCCTCGCCGACGAGAAGGTGGCGCTTTCGGAAGCCGTGGAGCGGCTGCTCGACGCGTCGTACCGCAGCCGTCTCGACCTCTACTCGATCGACGACCTCGCCGAGACGCTCCGCCTCGAAGCGGTGCAGCTCCTCGCCGACCAGCCCGGCCGCCGCTTCCGCCTGAAAGCGATCGGCGGCGGCGGCGGCAAGGGCCAGCGCATCTTCGACGCGGCGGCGCAGGTGCCGACGCTCGTCCGCGAGATCCTCGCCGAGGTGAAGGCCACGGGGGTCGGCGACAACAAGAACGTCCTCCTCGAGCTCAACATCGAGCAGACCCGGCACAACGAGATCCAGATCCTCGGCAACGGCGCGTGGTGCATCGCGCTCGGCGGCCGCGACTGCTCACTCCAGATGCACGAGCAGAAGCTCGTCGAGGTGTCGGTCACGCACGAAGGGCTGGAGGACGCGATCGCCGAGGCGCGAGCGGCCGGCCTCGAGACCAAGGCCAAGGCCCTCGCGACCGACCTCGTGACCCTCGGCCGCATGGAGGAGCAGGCCGAACGGTTCGGCCGCGCCGTGAAGCTCGACTCGGCGTCGACGTTCGAGTGCATCGTCGACGGCGACCGCCACTACTTCATGGAGGTGAACACCCGGATCCAGGTCGAGCACCGGGTGTCGGAGCTCTGCTACGCGCTCCGCTTCACGAATCCCGACGACAAGAACGAGTCCTTCGAGGTCGAGTCGCTCGTCGAAGCGATGACGCTGATCGCCCGCCACAAGGCGCGCCTCCCGAAGCCCGCCCGCGTCATGCGCGAGCGCGCCGCGATCGAAGCCCGCCTGAACGCCACCGACCGCGCCCTCAATCCCGCGGCCGGCGGCGTCATCGTCTCGTGGTCGGACCCGATCGAGGGCGAGATCCG
>JADLHM010000115.1 GCA_020848745.1 Deltaproteobacteria bacterium
GCACGTGCAGGTTCTCGTGGCCGTGGCGGCGGTAGGTCAAGCGGTGGATCAGCCACGGGTAGCCGTGGAAGGCGAAGATCACCGGCTTGTCGGTCGTGAAGAGCGCGTCGAACTCGTAGTCGGGGAGGCCGTGCGGGTGCTCGTGCGGCGATTGCAGCTTCATGAGGTTCACGACGTTCACGACCCGCACCTTGAGACCGGGGACGTGGGTGCGCAGGAGGTCCACGGCCGCGAGTGTCTCGAGCGTCGGCACGTCGCCGCAGCACGCCATCACCACGTCGGGCTCGGAGCCGCGGTCGTTCGACGCCCATTCCCAGATGCCGATGCCGGCGGTGCAGTGCCGCTCGGCCTCCTCCATCGTGAGCCATTGCGGCGCCGGCTGCTTCCCGGCGACGACGACGTTCACGTAGTTCCGGCTCCGCAGGCAGTGGTCGGTCACCGACAGCAGGCAGTTGGCGTCGGGCGGGAGGTAGACGCGGATGACTTCGGCCTTCTTGTTTACGACGTGGTCGAGGAAGCCCGGGTCCTGATGGGAGAAGCCGTTGTGGTCCTGGCGCCAGACGTGCGAGCTCAGGAGGTAGTTGAGCGAGGCGATCGGCCGTCGCCACGGGATGTGGTTGCACACCTTCAGCCACTTCGCGTGCTGGTTGAACATCGAATCGATGATGTGGATGAACGCCTCGTAGCAGCTGAAGAAGCCGTGGCGCCCGGTGAGGAGGTAGCCTTCGAGCCAGCCCTGGCACTGGTGCTCGCTCAGGACCTCCATGACGCGGCCGTCGGGAGCGACGTGGTCGTCGTAGGGGTAGATCTCGGCGACCGAGCAGCGGTTCGTCACCTCGAGAATGTCCTGCCAGCGGTTCGAGTTGTTCTCGTCGGGGCTGAAGACGCGGAAGTTCCGTGACGCGAGGTTCTGCTTCATGACGTCGCGGAGGAAGGTGCCCTGGACGCGCGTCGCCTCGGCGTCGACCGCGCCGGGTGCCGTCACCTCGACGGCGTAGTCGCGGAAGTCGGGGAGGCGGAGCTCTTTCAAGAGCAGGCCGCCGTTGGCGTGCGGGTTGGCGCTCATGCGCCGCTCGCCGACGGGCGCGAGCGCGGCGATCTCGGGAAGGAGGCGACCGCTGCGGTCGAAGAGCTCCTCGGGACGGTACGACTTCATCCACTTCTCGAGGATCTTCACGTGGGCGCGGCTCTCCATGTCGCCCATGGGAACCTGGTGGCTCCGCCAGTAATCCTCGGCGCGCTTGCCGTCGATCGTCGGCGGGCAGGTCCAGCCCTTCGGCGTGCGGAGCACGATCATCGGCCAGGTCGGCCGGCCGGTGAATCCCGAGCGGCGCGCCCGCGTCTTGATGTCGGCGATCTTGGCGAAGACGGTGTCGAGGGTCGCCGCCATCTGCTGGTGGACGGCGGCAGGTTCGTGGCCCGTGACGAAGTGCGGCTCCCAGCCGTAGCCCTCGAAGAGCTTCCGGAGCTCGCTCTCGGGGATGCGGGCGAGCACCGTCGGATTGGCGATTTTGTAGCCGTTGAGATGGAGGATCGGCAGCACGGTGCCGTCGCGCGCGGGGTTCAGGAACTTGTTCGAGTGCCAGCCGGTCGCGAGCGGCCCGGTCTCGGCCTCGCCGTCCCCGACGACGCAGGCGACGACCAGATCCGGGTTGTCGAAGGCGGCGCCGAAGGCGTGCGAGAGCGCGTAGCCGAGCTCGCCGCCCTCGTGGATCGAGCCCGGCGTCTCGGGCGCGACGTGGCTCGGGATGCCGCCCGGGAAGCTGAACTGCTTGAAGAGGCGCTGCATCCCCTCGGCGTCCTGCGACACGTCGGGGTAGATTTCGCTATAGGTACCCTCCAGGTAGGCGTGCGCGACGATCGCGGGGCCGCCGTGCCCGGGGCCTATGACGTAGATCATGTCGAGGTCGCGCTCTTTGATGATGCGGTTCAGGTGCACGTAGACGAAGTTCAGGCCCGGCGTCGTGCCCCAGTGGCCGACCAGACGCGGCTTCACGTGCGCGCGCGTCAGCCGTTCGCGCAGCAACGGGTTCTCGAAGAGGTAGATCTGCCCGACCGCGAGGTAGTTCGACGCCCGCCAGTAGGCGTCCATCGTGTCGAGCAGCTTCGCCGGCAGCGGGCCCGAAGGCCGCCGATCATGCGTGCGCTTCGCCGTACGCCTCGTGTTCTTCGCCATGCGCCACCATCCTCCCTCGAGCGCGCGCTACGCGCCGCGCGGCGTGCGAGATGGGGAACACTACGCCGCCGGCACCATGCTTGCGAGCAAGGACGAGCTTCCGAGCGACAGAAAGCAGTTGATCATCGGCGCGCGCCGTGCAATGACCGCTCGCGAATCGCCCCGCCCGGCGACCGGCTCGTCCGTCGAACGAACCTCAAAAGAATCCACCGGAGGCCACCACCCATGCCGTCGAAACGACTCCGCACCTCGGCGTTTCTCTCCCTCGTCCTGCTCACGGCCGCTTCGATCCGCGAAGCACGCGCGGCGACGACCTGGGGCGTTCCCGGAGACAGCTCGAATACCTGCACGGTCGTCGTCCCGAGCTGCAATACGATCGCGCAAGCCGTCACGGCATCGAGCAGCGGCGATACGATCCTGATCGGCGCCGGGTCGTTCCCGGTCCCCTCGTCGATCGCGCTCACCAAGTCGCTCACCATCACGGGCGCGGGCATCGGCACGACGTTCGTGCAGCCGACGACGACGGCGTTCTCGGTCCGCACCAGCAACATCGTGTTCAGCGACTTCACGTTGCAGAACGGCGCCATCGGCATCGCCTTCCAGAGCGCGTCCAGCAACAACACGCAGATCACGCGGGTCGCCTTCAGCGGCCAGACCTCGCGCGGCATCGACGTTTCGCTCGGGGCGGCCTTCCCGGTGACCAACGTGGCGATCACGGACAGCTCGTTCGCCACCGCCAACATCGGCATCCGCACCTCGTCCACGGCGCAGGTGGCCGGGCTCACCATCACCGGCACCAGCTTCACCGGGAACAAGTTCGGCATCTACGTCGCCAACGACAACAACACGTCGAAGTTCTCGGGCCTGACGATCCAGAACTCGACGTTCACGAACAACGTCAACTGGGCGATCTACGCCGAGGAGATGCGCGACGCCCTGATCGAGGACTCCACCTTCACGGGCGGCGGGACGGCGATCGGCCTGTTCAAGTTCTACGGAAGCAGCGGGGTGGCGATGTCCAACATCACCATCCGTGAGAACACCTTCAGCGCCTTCACGGGCAATGCGCTCGATCTCGAGGTCTATCTCGGCGGCACGGCTCCGGCCGGCGTGGGTCTGGAGAACCCGGTCGTCGTGCAGAACAACACCATCCAGAAGGACGTCGGCATCGCCACGTCGAGTACGGCCGTGTTCGTGCGCCTGCCGCCGGCGCTGACCAACGCGCCGGTCAACATCCTCGACAACGACATCCTGATCTCCGGCACGTTCTCGGCGGGGACCCGGGCGTACGGCGTCACGCTGCGTGGCAACGGTCCCGTCGTGATGACCGGCAACGTCATCGACGGTGGCAACGTCGGCGGGTCGGGTACGACCCCGCCGACGTCGGGCATCTTCATCCAGTCGCAGAGCGCGCCGATGAGCCTGCCCTCGGGAACGTTCCCGAACGTGATGCCGGCCACCGTCAGCATCACCGCCAGCTGCAACCGGATCCAGGGCTTCCGCAACGGCGTCAGCGTCTTCGACTCGATCGGCAACGCGTACGGCGGCCTCCAGGTCGGCGCCACCGTGACGATCGAGGACAACGCGATCCTCGGGAACGACAGCGGCCTCGTCACCGGAGCCGCCGCGCCGACGATCGACGGGGAGAACAACTACTGGGGCTGCCCCGCGGGCCCGAGCGACGCGGCGTGCGACGACGTCGTCGGCGACGTCGACGCCGATCCCTTCCGGATCGTGATCGCTCCGTGCGTGCCATGTCTCCAGAACTCGGAGTGCAATGACGGCCTCTTCTGCAACGGCGCCGAGACCTGCGACCTCCAGACCTCCCAGTGCGTCGCCGCCGTCGATCCCTGCCTCGGAGGCCCCGCCTGCGGGAACACCTGCAACGAGGTCACGGACGATTGCTTCGTCCCCGCCGGAACGGTCTGCCGCGCCGCCGTCGACGCGTGCGATGCCGAGGAGACCTGCAGCGGGCTCGGCGGACCGTGTCCCGGCGACGTCCTCCTCACCGCCGGGTCCACCTGCCGCCCGGCCACGGACGTCTGCGACGCCGCCGAGACCTGTGACGGCGTGAGCGCCGCTTGCCCGGCCGACGCCTTGCAGGGTGCGGACGTCGTATGTCGTACAGCCGCCGGATCCTGCGACGTTGCCGAGAATTGCAGCGGATCCGCCGCCGCCTGTCCGGTCGACGGCTTCGCGCCTGCCGGACAGGAATGCCGCGCCAGCGCCGGCGTTTGCGACGTCGCCGAGAGCTGCACGGGAAGCGGTCCGAACTGCCCGGTGGACGCTTTCCAGCCGCCGGCGACGGTCTGCCGGGCGGCGGCCGGCGTCTGCGACATCGCCGAAACCTGCGCGGCCGGGAACCCGAGCTGTCCGCCGGACGCCGTCGAGCCCGCGACGACCGTGTGTCGCGCGGCTGCCGGCGCCTGCGACGTTGCGGAGAACTGCAACGGATCAGGGACGACATGTCCGAGCGACGGGTTCGCCGCCGCCGGGACCAACTGCTCCGACGGAGACTTCTGTACGCAGCCCGATGTCTGTGACGGCAGCGGGATCTGCGACGGTCCGGCGGTCGATTGCGACGACGCGAATCCGTGCACGGACGACGCCTGCGACTCCCAGGCGGGCGGCTTCCTTTGCGTCTACACCAACAACGGTAGCTGCATCGGGCCCAATTGCGGCAACGAAGTGGTGGATGCGGGCGAGACCTGCGACCCGCCGAATCTCGCGATCGATCCGATCACGAATCAGGCCGAGTGCCGTCTCGACTGCACCTCGTGCGGCGACGGTGTGGTGCAGGCCAACGATCAGGAGACCTGCGACGACGGCAACACGATCGGCGGCTGCCGGCTCGACAAGCCGCAGAAGCCGATCGACGATTGCCTCAATAGCTGTCGCTTGCCGATCTGCGACGACCCGTCGCGCATCAAGCTGACGAGCGGACTCGACCAGCTGGCGTTCCACGGCCGCCTGATCACGTCTGCCGGCATCGACTTTTCGAGCGAGCACCTGGTGATCCAGCTTTCCAGCAGCGACGGGACCGTGCTCTATCGCGACTCCCTGTTGGCCGGCGCGATTTCCCAGACGACGGCCACCGCATGGAAGTACCGCAACAAGCTCGCCAAGCAGCAGGGTGGGGTCTATGCCCTCAAGGTTCGGGGCAAGGACGGCGCTTACGCGTTCACGATGCAGGCCTACGGAGACGGCAGCGCCGCGGTGGCCGACATGCGGACACAGGTCTTCGTGGGGTCGAACGAATGGGCGCTACGCGGTCGGTGGACGGAGCTGCCGGGCGGTAAGGGTTGGCGGCTCAACAAGAAGTCCGAGTTCCTGGAACCCTGAGCGCACCTCGGTTCGCCAGGGCGGCGTTGCCATCGAGGCGCGCCGCCCTGGCGAGACACGCATGAGAACGCTCCGCGCCCGTGCCGACGTGACGCTGGTCACTTGGGTGTGTGATCTCCATCAGGGCGGATAGGCCAGGGGGTCGTAGCCTCTCCTGATGCCGGGAACGCACCGGCGAAGGAGGGTAGCGCCATGCATGTTGTGTTCCGCGTCTCGCGCCTTCGAGTTCGCAGCGGGAGGACGATCGCGGCCGCCGTCGTTCTCGCCGCGCTGGCGGTGACGTCCGCATTCGCGGCCCCGTGCACCGCCCCCGACAGCGGCGGCAGCGCCGCTTTGCCGCCGGCGGCGCCGACCGTGGCGTGCCCGGACGGCTACCTGAGCCCGTCGGACAAGCTCGAGATCATCGACGGCCTGCCCCTCGGGACGACCATCGAGATCACGGGCGAGCTCACGGGCTTCGCCGCCATCATGGCGAGTCCGGGCGGCAGCCTCGGCGGCGAGGTCCAGGATTTCGGAGCGCAGCTCGCGATGCAGATGCAGGGCACCGGCACGCTCGCCGGCTATACGCGCTCCCTGACCATGACCAACGTGACCGGGCAGACGCACAGCGCACCGCGGTCCCCCGGTGCGGCGGTACAGAGCTTCGACACCGACTTCCATCAGCTCAACGGTCAGCTCCCGCCCGGCGATCCGGACTTCGACCTCCTGCGGATCACGGCCGGAACCGATTTCGGCTTGCCGAGTCCGGGACACACGACCCTCACGCGGATGGGAGGGGATTGGAACGTCGACAGCTTCTTCGACATCACCTACCGCATCGACTTTGTCGGCGCGCCGGGTGGTACCCTCGCCGGAAGATCGGGCAGCACCACGGGAACGATCCGCATGCAGCTCGGCCAAGAGGCGATCTTCGACCACCTCGAATGTTTCGGCGTCAAGGACCCGCTCAAGCTGAAGGGCGTCGTCAGCCTGCCGTCGCTCGCCGGCGGACTCTACGATGCGGTGGGGTGCAAGATCGGGAGGGCCAAGAAGTACTGCACGCCGGTCGCGAAGCTTGTCACCGCATCGAGCGTGCCGGTCGTCCCGCTCGCGGGCCAGGGCCTCGTCGACGACTACGTCTGCTACCCGATCACCTGCCCGAAGGTGAAAATCACGCAAGGCATCGTCGATCAGTTCGGAGCGCGCGTCCTCGAGAAGCTGAAGCAGAAGGAGCTCTGCGTCCCGGCGCAGCGCGCGCCGTGAGCACGGGATACGACGCGTGGCCATCGCTGCGACCGCGAGCGCCGCGATGCTTCGTTCCCGATGTGCCGGTTTCGCCAGCGGTGACCCCTCCTCCGCAACAGCGCATGCCGAGCCCGGCTCAGACGACGTCCAGGCGGTTCCGACGCGCAGGGAACGTACTGCTGCCGATTCTCATGATCGCGATCCTGTCGGTCTCGCCCGGCTCGGCTGAGCCCGGACCATCTGTGCCGGCATCTTTTCGAGCCGGTCCCCCCGCGCAATTCGCCTACACCGTCACCGACCTGGGCACGCTGGGGGGCGCCAGCGAGGCGCACGCCATCAGCGAGAACGGCAAGGTGGCGGGTATGTACAACCCCGGCGGCGGGTACCAGGCGTTTCTCTGGGATGATGGGGTGATGACGGGGCTGGGCACGCTCGGCGGCAGCAGCAGCGAGGCGCACGGTGTCAACGACGCCGGGCAAGTTGTTGGCTATTCCGTCACCGGCAACGGTCGCACGCATGCTTTTCTGTGGCAAAACGGCGCCATGCAAGACCTGGGCACGTTTCCCGGCGGCCTACAGAGCCATGCGCTGGCCATCAACAACGCGGGCCAGATTGCAGGCCACTCAGACAATGCCGCCTACAAGTTGCGCGCCTTTCGGTGGAGTGGCGGCATGGCGGATTTGGGCTCCCTGGGCGGGGATGGCAGTTGGGGCAATGCCATCAACGAGAGCGGGCAGGTGGCGGGCTTTTCGACGATTGCTCCCTATCCAGACAATACCCATCACGCCTACCTGTGGAATGGCGGGATGCAGGACCTGGGCACAGGGGGCTGGGCGAAAAGTCTGGGGTTTGGCATGAACGACCATGGGGATGTGGTCGGCCGTTTGGTGAACGCGGGTCTGGACGACTGGCACGCCTTCGTGTCGCAGGGAGGCGGGGTGCAAGACCTGGGCGGCACCAACTCCACCGCTTACGACATCAACAACGCCGGGCTGATCGTCGGCGAATCGGGTGCGGCTCCGCACGTATACGACGGCCGAGCCATGCTGTGGGAAAACGGCCAGATGAAGAACCTGAACAGCCTGATCGACCCTGGTTCGGGTTGGGTCTTGCAATCTGCCCGTGCCATCAACGAACAGGGGCACATCGTCGGCATGGGTTCCTTGAACGGCCAGACGCGCGCCTTCCTGCTCGAGCCTGGCACCTATTACTGGATCAACCCGAGCGGTGGCTCGTGGCACACGGCCACGAACTGGGATCCGCAAGGCGACCCCGGTCGCGGCGCTGCGGTCGTCTTCGCTCTGAACGGACAGTACACCATCGACGCCGGCCCTCGGGGCCGCGCGGGCCAGTTTCCGGTGGGCCGCATGATCGTCTCGGACACCAACACCGTCGATTTCAACAACCTCGCCTTGAATCTCCTGAACGATTCGGTGACGGAGCCGGCGTTGACTGTCAACGACGGCGCGACGGTGAAGATCACCTCGGGCACGGGCACCTACATCCACGCCGTGGTCGGCGGGGTGTCTCCGGCGAATCCCTTGAGTCCGCCCACCGCTCATCTATGGGTGTTCAACGGCGGCACCACCCTGAACGGCACGGGCCGCTTGAGTATCGGCGACAAAGGCCCGGGCGACCTGTTCGTGGCCAACGGCGGTCAACTGAGCAGCGCCGAGTCACGACTGGGTGGCCTGTCCACGGCGCCCGGCACGGCGGTGGTGGGCGGAGATGGCTCGCTCTGGGAGACGGGCAACATCGCCGTCGGTCATGGCACGACCGGCGAATTGACCATCGAGAGCGGCGGGCGCGTGAGCTCGAACGACGGCTACGTGAGCTTCGGCGCCATCAGCGACGATTCGCGAGTGGACGTCGAGGGCATCGGTCTCGGCAACCATCAAGCCTCACTGTGGGCGCTCTCGGGCAATTTGTTCATCGGACAAAGTGTGCGTGGGTTTGTCTCCGCGGAGAATGGCGGCGACGTGTATGTCGGCCAGGATGTTCACATCAAAGAGGGCTCACTCTGGATTGAAGGCCGCCATGCCAACGGAGACCCGTCAGAGCTCGACGTATTGGGCAGTGTGTTCGTCGGCGGCGTGGACAACCCGCTCTTGTACTTGAGCCGCGGGGCGGAGGGCGACATCGAAGGCGATCTGCACGTTGGCAAGGACGGCGGCGGTGTCGTGGCGCTGTTTGGCTTTGGGAGTACCACGCGGTTGGACGTAGTGGATCCGCAAGCGGGTCTCTGTGTCATCGGGCGCGAGTTCGACGGCGAAGTGGGCCTCGACGACGGCGGCTCGCTGCGCTGTCGAATCATCCAGCTCGGCTGGGCCGGCACGAACGGCGCCGGCGCGATCGGCGTGGACGGCGGCGTCGTGCACGCGCTGGAGGTCTTGCGGGTGGGCCAGGTCGGGGGCGGCGGCGGCGTGGTGAGGATGCAGGCCAACGCGACGATCACGACCGACATCGGGATGAACGTCGCTGCCAACGGCACGGTCAGCGGCTCGGGGACGCTGCAGGTGGGATCCGTCGGGTTGATCAACGACGGAACGATCGACCCCGGCATCACCGTTCTCTCCCCGATCGTCGTTCCCCGTTCTGCGGGACGGCTGCGGCGCGACGCCGCGACGCCGGCGGTCGGCCGGAGCGGCCTCGGGGCCGGCGCGCTCGGAACGACGCCCGGCACGATCGTCGTCGACGGCGACTTCACGCAGGACCAGGCGGGGGTCCTCGTCATCGAGGTGGGCGGGAGCACGCCCGGAGCGTTCGACGTCCTCGACGCGCGCGGCGCCGTCCGCCTCGGGGGCACGCTCACGCTGCGCTTCCTCGACGGCTACCTGCCGCAGCCGGGAGACGCGTTCGCAGTCCTCCCCGGCAAGAAGTTCAAAGGCGTGTTCGACGCCGTGGAGGTCGAGAACGTCGGGCCGGGCTTCGACTTCGCGCTCGCACCCACGGGTGCAGCCCTCACCTTGACGGCGCGCTCGGCCGCGACGCCGCCACCCTGCCGCGACCCGGCCGACGGCGATGCGGACGGCGTCACCTGCGCGGACAACTGCCCCGCCGTCGGCAATGCCGATCAAGCCGACGCCGATGGGGACCGGAACGGCGACGCCTGCGACGCCTGCACGGGCGGTTCTCCGGTGAGGAAGCCGGTCCTCGGGCTGAAGAAGGAGAAGCTCGTCCTCAAGGGGGCGCTCTCGCTTCCGGGGGCACCCTTGCTGCAGCCGGCGGTCACGGGGGCGCGCGTGACCGTCGAGGACGGTACCGGCGCCGCCGTCGCAACCTTCGACGCGCCGCCCGGCGCGTTCGACGCCGCCACGAAGACCGGCTGGAAGAAGCTCGCGTACACGAGTCGAACGGGCGGCCTCCGCGGGCTCAAGATCGGACAGGCGAAGAAGAAGCCGGCGGCGGTGAAGATCACGCTCAAGGCCGTCCTGCCGGGCATCGACCCGTCGACGATCGTGCCGCCGGTTACGGCGCGCATCCTGCTCGAAGGGCTGAAGCCGACGTCGTCGCTCTGCGGGCAGGTCCGCTTCGCGGGTCCGCCCGGGGTGAATCCGGTCTGCGCGCTCAAGCGCGGTGCGCTCGACTGCCGGGTACGCAAGAGCCAATGAGCGCGGCGCGCGTACGGGCTACGTCGTGCTCACCAAGGCACTCCGCGCACCAACATCACCCCCGCGGCGACGAGGATCAGCGCCAGGACGACGTTCACGCGACCGAGGACGGAGGTTCGCCGCCGTAGACGCTGTGCTCCGGGCGACCGGGGGTCTGCGGCGATCGCCCGGGTCGCTCGCGGCCCCACGACGAAGTCGTGGACGGCGCTCACCACGAGCACCAGCAGGAAGACGCCGAGCTTGAGGACGACGGTCTCCCCCAGCGGAGACGCCAGCCACTCCGCGCGCCCGAAGTCCGACAGGCGAACGCCCCGAACCCACAGGTTGAACGTGCCGGTGATCAGGAGCAGGAGGAAGCAGCTCCAGCCGACGTTGCGAAAGCGTACTCCGGTCTCACGCAAGAAGACGCCGGCCTCGATCTGTCCGCCGCCCCGCAGCCAGGGCACGACGACGAGGACCAGGAACAGCATGCCGCCGATCCAGACCATCGCGGCGAGGATGTGGATCCAGACAGCGAACAGATAGAGGGCGTGCGTCGTTACCTCCGCTCGCCCCGGGTGCCGAGCTGCCCATCCAGGTACTCTTTGAGCGCCACGGCGTTGTTGTGCAGCTCGTCCTTGGCCGCGAACAGCAAGGTGATCGTCTTTCCGCGCGCGGCGTCCGCGAGCTGCTCGACGATGCCGTCCTGCCGACGGAGCTCACGGAAGTACTTGCGCTTGAAGGACGCCCACTTCGCGGGGTCGTGACCGAACCACGAGCGAAGCTCGGCGCTCGGAGCCGCGTCCTTCAGCCACGCGTCGAGCTTCGCCGCGTCTTTCGAGATGCCGCGGGGCCATATGCGGTCCACGAGGATCCGGCAGCCATCCGAGCGCGCGGGAGCCTCGTAGATTCGCTTCACCTCGATCGTGAGGCGCCGTCTCATGGCATCCCCCCCCGCGCTACTGGCCCGTCCGCCAGCCCAACGTGAGCAGAAACGCGCCGTCGGTCTGGGCGTGCACGTCATGCGCGAGGCCGGGGCCGAGCACCAGGAGCTGGCCGGCCTCCAGCTCCACGGCTCGATCGGGGAGCTGCAAGCGAATCCGCCCGGAGAGAACGTGCACCGCGGCGGTGACGTTCGCGTGGTGCTCGGAGATCGTGCTCCCCGCGCGGACCGCGATCAGGACGACGCGAAGGTCCGATGCCCGAAGGAGCGTCCGGGCCGTGTGCCCTTCGCGGACGTACGGCTCCTCGTTTCGAAGCTCCTGCGCGATGGTCGCGAGATCGAAGGTGACGCCGTGCTCCGCCGATTCGGGTGTGCTCATGGTTCGTCCTCCTGTGCCGGGGTCGATCGAGGTTGCCGCTGCGAGGCGCGACGTCGCTCCCGGAGCTCGTCCACGATCGATGTTTGCGTCTCCGCGGGCACCTCGTGGCGAAGGGCGGGAAAGATCACGCGCTCCTCGAGCGCCAGGTGCTCCTCGAACTCGGTCTGCAACGGCTCGGCGACCGCGGCGAGCCGGCTCTTCGCGGCCTCGTCGAGAGGCGCGCGCCGCACCTCGGCGAGCGCGCGGAGCAACAGCTCGATCCGGGCATCGTGCCGTAGGTGCTGAGCGCTCAGAGCGTCGAGGACGTCGTTCACGGCGGGGCTTCGATCACGAAGACGCGGCGCGATGCTCTGCTCCTCGTCCGCTACGTGCAGCGGCAGCGCCTCGCTGAAGTAGCGCATCGCATCGGCGCAAGCCTGCGCCGCCTCGACGGCCGGCACATCCCGCCGCCGGGCGACTGCGCATGCGAGGCCAATGAAGTGGCGGATCCGGTGGTGACACTCGCCGAGGAGATCCACCAGGCTCGATGCTTCGGCGGCGGGCCGCGACGACAGATTGATTAGCATGCGTCGGTCTCCGCTCGCGGCTCCTGGCAGCCCGGAGAAGACCCCGAGCCGCATGGGAGGCGTGTAGCCCATGCGGCTCGTACGGACAAGGTGGGTGTGCGGGCGGGCTCAGATGACACGGGCCGAGGTCGCCAGCGGCGGCCTCGACCCGTGTCGCTTTCCTGGGGCGCCTCGTGATGCCCGCGGCTCAGGGGCAGGTGATGACGATGTCCGGGCCCACCACACTGAACGGAGCTTCGTAGCCGCAGACGCCGCTCGGGCACTCCGCATCGGTGCTGCATGACGCACCGTCGTTGCTCCCGCCCTCGCACTGGCGAATGGTCGGAACGAAGTCACCCGGGAGGAGAGTGCCGCACGACGTCGGGCTGTCGCACTCGACGTTGTTCCAGCCGGGCGTGCGATGCACCATCGCGCTCACCCAGTCGACGATCGTCGGAACGTTGCCGCTCGTGTCGGTGTAGACCTTGCCGGATCCCCACATCGTATGCAGGTCGCCGGCGCCGATGTAGTAGCGGTAGTTTGACGGCGCGGCGGCGGCCATGGCGTGCGCGCCCGCCACCATCGCCGAGTTCCACGCGCAGGTCGCGTGCCACCAGTTGGTCCACTCGAACACGTTGCCGGGGTTCAGCATGATGTTGTAGAAGCCGGTCTGCCCGCCGATCGCGCCGTCATAGGCCGTCGTGTAGTGCGCCCAGCGCGTGTTCGGATAGTACGCGGCAACCGCCTCCGTGTAGGCCCGGATTCCCGTCCCGTCCGAAATGGATTCCGCGACGCCCGGGATCGCCGGAAGATGCCCCTCGAAGTTCCACTGCTGCAGGCCATAGCCCGGCGTGTTCAAGAAGTCCGGCGGAATGATGCCGTTCTCGGCGTCGGCGAGCACCGCGGACCGCGCCGCCGGCCACACCTCGAGGTTGTGCGGAGCGTTGAACAAGGCGCCGAGAGCACCCGCGCTCGAGCCGGTCACGAGGAGATCCTCGGGAGCGACGAAATGCTCGCGCGCCCACTTCTCCGCGATGAGAGCGTTGTGCCAGCCCTTGTGGCGGATCGGCGTCCCGCCGTAGCTCCACGTCGTGTCGCCGAAATGCACGTCGCCCGTGCAGTACGGGACGAAGACGATGTTCCAGTCCTTGAACGGGTTCAGCGGGTTCGTGAGATCGTTGAGGCCGCTCGTGGCGTTGTTCGGGTTGTCGCCGTAGCACAAGGTGCCCGCGCTCTGGTCCGGACAGTCCGCGATCGTGGTGCAGGACTCTTGCGCGTTGGTGCCTCCGAGGCACAGCCCCGTCAGCGAAACGTCCTGGTCGAACGTCCCGAGCGTGGCGCAGGTGAGCGTGCTCCAGCACGCACCGCCGCCCTGATAGTAGACGAGGAGCCTGTTCGTCGATCCCTTCTTCACGAAGAAGTGGTACGGCGTGCCGTGCGAGCAGACGGGGTGCAGCTCGGTGCCCTCGTAGACGACCCCGTCGTTCTCCCCGGGCGAGATCATGGTGAACTGGGTGTCGTCGACGACGGGGGAAACGATGCTGTTGCCGACGACGTCCTCGGTGAGCCCGTCCACGTCTTCGTCGAGGGACGCGAGGGTCGCCGCCGTGGGGCAGCCCGCGAGCGCGGCGGTTACCGTGCTGTCGAACTTGTCGTCCGCCTTGTCGTTGCCGGCGTCGCGTTTCGCGGTGCCGGCCGACTGCTTGCCGACGAAGCCCGCTTCGTTTTTCAGCAGGCTGGCGCAATACCCCGCGGCCGCCTTCAGGAGCGTGGCGCCGCACTTGGCGTCGCCCGGGTTGCCGAGCGTGAGGCCGGTCGTGACGTCGGTGACGATGTCCGAGACCGCGTTGGCGACGAGCGCCTGCATGGCGCCGTCGGCGAGCGTTGTGTCGATGCAGTCCGCGCCCTTGGCGGTCGCCTTGGTCTCGGCCTTGCTCCAGGAAGCGGTCATCTTGGCGGCGGCCTTCGCGAGCGCGTCGTCGCGCTTCGCCGTGTCGGCGCCACCCCCGCCGACGAACTTGGACCACGCGCCGAGCACCGCCTTGCAGTTGCCGCTCGCGGCCTTGAGCTTGTCGGCGACGCACTTGGTGCCCGGATAGGTCGCGGCGTGGAGCGCTTTGGGAACGATCAGCGCCGGAGCGGCGATCACGAGCGCGGCGAACGCGCCGGACAGAACTCTGGAACGAGCCATTGAGAGACCACCTTTCGACCGTCGTTGCCTGGGATTGAGCGGCCCGCCGAACGAAGGGGCCACCTCGACGGAGGTTCACACCCGCGAGGTGCACGGGTCAAGAAGAAATCGACGCGTGCGCTCGGCGTCTCGGTGCCGGACGGACGCGCCTCGCGCTGGTCTGCCGATCTGATAATACCGATCAACCCATCTAATGCGCCGCGTTGCTTGCGGACCCGAAACCGCCTCTTTATAGTCCGCCGCCCATGGCTCCCCACCCGTCCGCGGTCGGCGGACACGTCGAAGGTTTCGGCGCCACCGAGCGGAAGGACGGCTGGTGGGTCGAGCCGGCCGTCACCGCCGTCGTCTTCCTCACGTTCGTCGTCTACACGACGTGGGCCGCGCTCCAGGGCGTGCACTATCACTGGGGACCGTATCTCTCGCCCTTCTATTCTCCGCTCCTGTTCGCCGCACCGGGGGACGAGGCAGGGCTGCACCATGCGTGGTTCGGCGCCTGGCCGACCTGGTGGCCGTCGTTCCTGCCGGCCTCGCCGGCGGTGCTGATCCTGGCCTTTCCCGGGAGTTTCCGGTTCACCTGCTACTACTACCGGAAGGCGTACTACCGCTCGTTCGCGGGCTCGCCGCCGGGATGCGCGGTCGGTCCGCTCGCGGGCAACCGCCCGTACCGCGGCGAGACGTTTCTGCTCCTCTTCCAGAACCTCCATCGCTACGCGATGTACTTCGCGGTGCTCTTCGTCTTCATCCTCTCCTACGACGCGATCGTGTCGTATTGGTGGGACGGCCGCATCGGGGTCGGCGTCGGCTCGATCATCCTCACCCTGAACGCCGTCCTGATCGGCGCGTACACGTTCGGCTGCCATTCCTTCCGGCACATGATCGGCGGCGGTACCGACTGCATGTCCTGCGGCAAGGCGACGCTCAAATACGGGGCCTGGAAGAAGGCGACCTGGTTCAACGAGCGGCACATGGAGTTCGCGTGGCTGAGCCTCGTCTGGGTCATGGTCACCGACCTCTACGTCCGCCTGCTCTCGGCGGGCGTGATCACCGACCTCAACACCTGGAGCCGCTGAGCCCGGCGCCGCCATGCTGAACGTCTCCGAGATCCAGACGATCGATCACGACGTGCTGGTGGTGGGCGCCGGGGGCGCCGGCCTCCGCGCCGCGATCGAGTGCAGCGCGCAGAAGCTCTCGACGGGCGTCATCTCGAAGAGCCTGCTCGGGAAGGCGCACACGGTCATGGCCGAGGGCGGCATGGCCGCCGCCATGGGCAACGTCGACCAGCGCGACAACTGGAAGGTCCACTTCCGCGACACCATGCGCGGCGGCAAGTTCCTGAACGACTGGCGCATGGCCGAGCTGCACGCCAAGAACGCGCCGGCGCGCGTGCGGGAGCTGGAGGAATGGGGCGCCGTCTTCGACCGCACGAAGGAAGGCCTGATCTCGCAACGCAACTTCGGCGGCCACCGCTATCCGCGCCTCGCGCACGTCGGTGATCGCACCGGCCTCGAGCTCATCCGGACGCTTCAGGATCACGGCGTGCACTCGGGCATCTCGTTCCACATGGAATGCAACGGCCTCGAGATCCTGAAGGACGGAGACCGGGTCGCGGGGCTCCTCGCCTACTGGCGCGAGACCGGCCGCTTCGTGATCTTCCGCTGCAAGGCGGTGATCCTCGCCACGGGCGGCGGCGGCAAGGCGTGGCCGGTCACGTCGAACTCGTGGGAGTACACCGGCGACGGCGGCGCGATGGCGTACGGCGCCGGCGCCGAGCTCATGGACCTCGAGTTCACGCAGTTCCACCCGACCGGCATGGTGTGGCCGCTCTCGGTGCGCGGCATCCTCGTGACCGAGGGCGTGCGCGGCGACGGCGGCGTCCTCAAGAACAACAAGGGCGAGCGGTTCATGTTCAACTACATCTCCGAGCGCTTCGCGCCGGAGACCGCCGACACCGTCGAGGAGGCCGATCGCTGGCTGAAGGGCGACAAGACCGCTCGCCGCCCGCCCGAGCTCCTGACGCGCGACGAGGTCGCGCGCGCGATCACCGCCGAGGTGAAGGCGGGACGCGGGTCGCCGCACGGCGGCGTCTTCCTCGACATCGCCTCGCGCCTCCCGGCCGAGACGATCAAGCGGAAGCTCCCGTCGATGTACCACCAGTTCATGGAGCTCGCCGAGGTCGACATCACCAAGGAGCCCATGGAGGTCGGACCGACGCTCCACTACTTCATGGGCGGCATCAAGGTCGATCCCGACTCGCAGATGTCGTCGGTGCCCGGGCTCTTCGGGGCCGGCGAGTGCACCGCGGGCATGCACGGCGCCAATCGCCTCGGCGGCAACTCGCTCTCCGACCTCGTCGTGTTCGGGAAGCTGGCCGGCGAGGGCGCCGCCGCCTACATCCGGAAGCTCGCGTCGGCGCCGCAGGTGCAGGACGCGCAGGTCACGACCGCCGTGCGGTCGGCGACCGACATCCTGAATCGCGCAAAGGGCACCAATCCGTATCTCCTCCACGAGAAGCTCCAGGACACGATGTCGAAGGGCGTCGGGATCGTGCGGGTGAAGAACGAGCTCGAGCAGGCGATCGCCGAGATCGAGCAGCACAAGAAGGAAGCCGAAACGCTGAAGGCGCCCGGCGCGAGCCAGTACAACCCCGGCTGGCACGAGGCGCTCGCGATGCGGTCGCTGCTCGTCACCGCGGAAGCCGTCGCGCGTTGCGCGCTCATGCGCGAGGAGAGCCGCGGCGCCCACACCCGTCTCGACCATCCGGGCGAGAGCAAGGAGTGGGCGAACTTCAACTGCGTCGTGAAGCGCGGTCCCGACGGGACCATGGAGATCGAGAAGCGGCCGAAGCCCGCGGGCCCTCCCGGTCTCGTCGCGATCGCCAATGCCAAGATCGAAGACCTGGAAAGCGGCGCGGTCGGCGCGGACGTGAAGTAGGGCGGGGCACATGGCGACGACACGGACATTCAAGGTCTGGCGCGGCGACGCGAAAGGCGGCGAGTTCCAGCGGTTCGAGATCGAGGTCGACGAGGGCATGGTCGTGCTCGACGTCCTCCATCGCATCCAGGCGCGGCAGGCGAACGACCTGGCGCTGCGCTGGAACTGCAAGGCCGGGAAGTGCGGGTCGTGCAGCATGGAGATCAACGGCAAGCCGAGGCTCGCCTGCATGACCCGCATGAACTCGCTGCCCGAGGGCGAGACCATCACCGTCCAGCCGTTGAAGACGTTTCCGGTGATGAAAGACCTCGTGACCGACGTCTCGTGGAACTACGAACAGAACCGGCGCATCCCGAAGTTCCAGCCGAAGCCGCGCGATTCCGACGGCGCGTACCGCATGTACCAGGAAGACGTCGATCGGGTGCAGGAGTTCCGGAAGTGCATCGAGTGCTACCTCTGCCAGGACGTCTGCCACGTCCTGCGTGATCGCGACGGCCGCGAGCAGAACAGCTTCGTCGGCCCGCGCTTCATGATCCGCCTGGCGTCACTCGAGATGCATCCGCTCGACACCGCCGATCGTATCCCCGCCGTGCGCGACGAGTTCGGCTCGGGCATGTGCAACATCACCAAATGCTGCACCGAGGTCTGCCCCGAGCACATCCACATCACCGACAACGGCATCATCCCGCTGAAGGAGCGCGTCGTGGACCGCTTCTACGACCCGATCGCGATGCTGATGCGCAAGATCTTCGGGTAGCCGCGCGCGTTCGGCGCGCGCACCGGAAGCCGGTGCCGCGGCTCCGGTTGTGCGGCGGCACGCGGGCGTAATGGAGGGGATCCGTATGGCCGACACGTCCGAGTACACGCCGCCGAAGGTCTGGACCTGGAACAAGGACGCCGAGCACCGCTTTTCGAGCATCAACCGGCCGATCGCCGGCCCGACGCACGAGAAGGAGCTGCCCGTCGGCAAGCATCCTCTCCAGCTCTATTCGCTCGCGACTCCGAACGGCGTGAAGGTCACCGTGATGCTCGAGGAGCTGCTGGCGAAGGGTCATACGGGCGCCGAATACGACGCCTGGCCCATCGTGATCCTCACCGGAGAGCAGTTCGGCTCGGGATTCGTCGCGGTGAACCCCAACTCGAAGATTCCGGCGCTCCTCGACCGCTCGAACTCCGAGAAGCCGATCCGCGTCTTCGAGTCGGGCGCGATCTTGATGCACCTCGCCGAGAAGTTCGGCGAGTTCCTGCCGACCGAGACGGCGGCGCGTGCGGAGTGCCTGTCCTGGCTTTTCTGGCAGATGGGCGCGGCGCCCTTCCTCGGCGGCGGCTTCGGGCACTTCTACGCGTACGCGCCGGTGAAGCTCGAGTACCCGATCGACCGCTACGCGATGGAGGTGAAGCGGCAGCTCGACGTGCTCGATCGCCGGCTCGCCGAGAGCGAGTACGTCGCCGGTCCCGAGTACACCATTGCCGACATGGCGATCTGGCCCTGGTACGGGGCGCTGGTGAAGGGGGAGATCTACGGCGCGGCGGAGTTCCTGAGCGTGCTCGAGTACACGCACGTCATTCGCTGGACCGATCGGATCCTCGCGCGTCACGCCGTGAAACGCGGCGTCATGGTGAACCGCATGTGGGGCGAGCCGTCGGGCCAGCTCCCCGAGCGCCATGACGCCAGCGACTTCGACACGATCGCGAAGCCGCCGCTCTGAGTCCGGGAGCGATCGGCGCCGCGGTTGACCTCGCGCGCGGGGTCGGGTCATATCGATCGCGCCGCCGATGCTCGAGCTGAAGAAGATCTCGCCGCAAAGCATCCCGCACGCCCTGGAGAAGGCGGAGGGCTATCGTCTCCGCAACGACCCGGCGCAGGCCGAGAGCATCTACCGGGACGTTCTCGCCGTCGATGAGCGCAACGCGGACGCGCTTCGCGGTCTCGTGCTCTCGCTCACGGATCAGTTCGGCGTCTCCGGGCCCGCGGGGGGAGCCCGCGAGGCGCGGAGTCTCATCGAACGCTTGAGCGACCGGTACGAGCGCGCCTACTACACCGGGATCGTCTGCGAGCGGACGGCACGGGCGCTCCTGAAGCAACGCAACGCGGTGCGCTCGTCGGTCTATGACGGGCTCCGGCAGGCCATGGAGTGGTACGAGCGCGCCGAGGCGATTCGTCCGCCGGGCAACGACGACGCGATGCTGCGCTGGAACAGCTGCGCGCGCGCGATCGAAGCCGAACGTCTCGAGCCGGCGGCTCGCGGCCGCGAGCTCCCGCTCGAATAGGGTCGGTCGCGCGGCGATTCCGGTCGCTTCAGGGGAAGCCGCCGCCGCTCTGCAGGAGCTCGTCGAGACGCGGGAGCTCGCGTTCGACGAGCTGCCGCGCCCGGCACGCGTGATGCCGCTCGAGGCAGTCGCTCACCGCGGTCACGGAGTCGAGGCTCGCGACGCCGAGCGCCTTGCAGAGCGGCGCCGCGGCCTGGAACCCGGCGCCGGTCGCGCCGAGGATCTCGCCGATCGCGAGAGGCGGCGCGCCGCATCGCTTCGCCACCGCGTCGGCGACCCGCGCGGCGAGCGCGGCGATCGCGGCCGCCCGCTTCGGGCACCAGGTCCGGGCTTTCGCGATGCAGTCCGGGTCGCTCGGCTTCGTCTGCCGGCACGCGAGCACCCGACCGGCGCAGGACCGGAGCGCCGCCGCCGCTCCGCTCGCGAGCTTGGTCCCGGCCTTTTGGAGCGCGCGCGTGCACGCATCGACGACCTTGCCGCGCGCGCCGAGCCCGCTCCCGCCCGCGCTTACGGCAAGCGGCGGGCAGCGGAGCGCGCCGGGCGACACGGCGCCGAGCGCCAGGAGCTCGCCGAGGCGCGGCGTCTCGAGCGCGACCAGGCGATCCGTGGCGCAGGCGTGCTCCGCGAGGAGGCAGCGCGCCACGTCGTCCGCTCCGGCGAGCGGGGCGACGTCGAGCTCGGCGCAGCGGCCGGCCTCCGCGCTCCAGCCGAGGCCCGCCGACCCGAGGAGCTCGCCGCTCGCGAGCGTCTCGCAGCGCGCCACGATCGTCGCGCGCGCCTTCGCGCCACCGGGCGCGAGCTCCGCGAGCGCCGCGCCGCAGGCCTCGCCGGCCTTGGCGGCGCACGCCGCGTCGCCGGGCTTCTTCTGGACGCAGGCGGCGAGGCGGGCGACGCAGCCGCGGAGCGTCTTCGCGCGCGCCGCGCCCGCCTTGGCGCCGGCCTTCTGCAGCGCGGCGGCGCACTTCGCGACGAGCTTCCCCCGCGCGGCGTCGCCGACGCCCGCATCCGCGCCGTCGGCGCGCGGCGGGCAGTCCGCGTCGTCGCGGTCGACGGCGCCGTCGCCGTCGTCGTCGATGCAGTTGGCGCAGCGTTCCGGACAGAATGGATGGCCGGCGCACGCGAGATCGTCGCAATCGACGAGTCCGTTGCCGTCGTCGTCGAAGCCGTTGGCGCAGTTCTCGATCGCCGCGGCGAGCTCGAAGGCGCCGGCGTCGCAGCGCGCGGCGCCGTCGCCGTCGCCGTCGGCCGGGCGCGGGTGTCCGCGCTGGTCGACCGCGTCGCACGCGGCGTCGCTGCCGGCGTCGACGGCGGGGCTCGTCGGGTCGAGCGCATGGGTCGCCGTCGGGCCGCCGTTGTCGGCGAGGGGGCCGAGGAGCGGATCGACGCTCACGAGATCGCCCATGCCGGCGAGGGGACAGGATGCGTCGCCGCTCACGTTGCCGCCGTTCGAGACGAGCGGATCGGTGCCGGCGGCGATGCCGCAGTTCGCCGCGGTCGCCGGCGGCTCGACGTTGTCGGCGAAGATCACGTTCGCGAGGGTCGTCTGGAGTCCGTCCTCATAGAATCCGCCGCCGCGGCCTCCCGTGTTGCCGGCGATCGTGACGTTGCGCATGACGAGCACGTCCTCGTTGTCGATGCCGCCGCCGTCGCGCCGCGCCTGGTTGCCGCTGAGCGTGCTGTCGACGAGCAGGACCGCGCCTTCGCCCTCGATGCCGCCGCCGGTGCCCTGGAACGTCCCCGCGCCGAGCGCGCGGTTCCCGCGCACGGTCGCGCCGTGGAGCGTGACGAGCGTGTTCAGCGATTGTCCGCAACAGGCATAGATGCCGCCGCCCTGCGTGGGGCCGTCGTTGTCGCTGACCGTGCTGTCGCTGACCGTCAGTGAGGTGTCGTTGCAGCAGTGGTAGATGCCGCCGCCCTCGCCGTGCAGGCCCGCCACGCTCGGGTCGTCGACGGCGGTGTTTCCGGTGATGGTCGTGCGCTCGATCGCGACCGTCAGGTTCTCGCAGCAGAGGTGGAGGCCGCCGCCGTCGCCGTCGGCGAGCGTGTTGCCGCTGATCGTGCTGTCGCTGATGGTCACGGACGACGCCAGGGGTCCCTCCTGGTCGATGCGGATGCCGCCGCCGCCGTCGAGGCCGCGCCCGCCATCGTTTCCGGTGACGATCACGTCCGCGAGCGTGAGGGTGAGCGCGCGTCCCGTGTCGGGCTCGTTCCAGAGGAGGCCGCCGCCGCCCTGGGTGTCGCCGTCGGGCACGCGGCCGTTGCGAATCGTGAGGCCGCGTAGCGCGACCGTCGCGGTCGCGACGACGTCGAAGACGCGGTCGCCGCCGCCGCCGTCGACGATGGTGAGGTCGGCGCCCGCACCCGTGATCGTGACCGACCCGGCGAGATCGAGGTCGCCGCTCGCCGCCAGATCCTCGAAGCCGGCGCCGCCGAGGACGTAGGTGCCGGCCGGGAGCAGGATCGTGTCGGCGTCGGGCGCCGCGTTGGCGGCGATTACCGCGTCGCGCAGTGAGCAGTCGGCGTCGCAGGCGCCGTCGGCACCGTCGGCGATCTTGGTGACGGTGAAGGTCGCGGCGCCCGCCCCGGGTGCGATGAGGCCGGTCACGAGCACGGCGGCGAGCGGGAGGCTACGGAGGATCGGGCGAAGCATGAGAGGCGGGCCAGTTCCGGGAGTAGCAGCGCGCTCCGCCGCGGTGCAACGGTGATTCGGCGCCGGGTGCGCGCCGACTCCCGACTAGCGCATTCGCTCGGGCGTCGGCCGTGCGCCGAGCGATTCCTTCCGACCACGCGGCCGCCATGGCCGCCAGCGCGCCGGCCGGCGCGACCATGGCGCGACCGCGACCCCTCCCGTCGCGGTTGAGGCAGGGTTCCCCGCCTGGTACGCCATCGCCCCATGCCCAAGACCCAAGGCCCCCTCTCCGGAATCAGAATCGTCGAGCTCGTGGGCATCGGCCCCGGCCCCTTCGCGTGCATGCTGCTCGCCGATCTCGGCGCCGACGTGATCCGCGTCGACCGCGCCCAGAACGTGAGCGGCGGCGATCCCGAGTCGCCCCCGGCCGACCTGCTCGCACGCGGTCGCCGCTCGATCGGCGTCGACCTGAAGTCTCCGGCCGGCGTCGAGACGGTGCTGCGCCTGGTCGAGAAGGCCGACGTGCTGATCGAGGGTTTCCGTCCCGGCGTGATGGAGCGCCTCGGGCTCGGCCCCGACGTCTGCGCGAAGCGCAATCCGCGTCTCGTCTACGGCCGCATGACCGGGTGGGGACAGGAGGGTCCGCTCGCGCACGCGGCCGGCCACGACATCAACTACATCTCGCTGACGGGTGCGCTGCACGCCATCGGCCGCTCCGGCGAGGTGCCGGTGCCGCCGCTGAATCTCGTCGGCGATTTCGGCGGCGGGACGATGTACCTCGTCATGGGCGTCCTCGCGGCGCTCGTGGAGCGCCAGGCGTCGGGGAAGGGGCAGGTCGTGGACGCCGCGATGACCGACGGCGCCGCGTCGCTCATGACGATCTTCTACGGCATCAAGGCCATCGGGTTCTGGAAGGACGAGCGCGGCGTCAACATGCTCGACAGCGGCGCCCATTTCTACGACGTCTACGAGACCAAGGACGGCCGGTACGTCTCGATCGGCTCGATCGAACCGCAGTTCTACCAGCTCTTGCTGAAGCACACGGGGCTCGCGGGCGAAGAGCTTCCGGTGCAGTTCGATCGCGACCAGTGGCCGGCGTTGAAGGAGCGGATGGCGGCGATCTTCCGCACCAAGACCCGCGACGAGTGGTGCGCGATCATGGAGAACACCGACGTGTGCTTCGCGCCGGTGCTCAGCATGAGCGAGGCGCCCCGCCACCCGCACAACGCGGCTCGCGGCACCTTCACCGAGGTGAAGGGGGTCGTGCAGCCGGCGCCTGCCCCGCGCTTCAGCCGCACGCCGGGCGCGATCCAGTGCCCGCCCGCGCATCCGGGACAGCATACCGACGAGGCGCTCGCCGACTGGGGCTTCTCGGCCGCGGACATCGCGAAGCTCCGGGAGGCGAAGGCGATCGCGTAGCCGCCGGCGGCGACGTCAGCGGACCTCGGCCTGATCGAAAACGGGCGTGGCCGCTCGGTCGTACGGCCAGGGCTCCGCGCCGAGGGCCACGGCGAGCGCTCCGACGAGCGCGTCCTGGCGCCGGCGCGCCTCGGGCACCGGCACGCCGCGATTCAGGATGGCGAAGGTGACGACACCGTGATGCGCCGTGCGGAGCGCTCCCGCGAGTCCCGAGGCGCCCTCCGAGCCGTAGGTGCCGGTCTTGCCGACCACCAGCCCGCGGCCGGCCGGCGGTTCGAGGAGACGTTCGCGCAGCGTCCCGGGGTCGATCCCCGACACGGGCAGCACCGCCGTGAGGTCGCGCCCGAGGCTCGCGACCTTCCGGCGGAGCGCTTCCAGCAACGCCACCGCCGCCCGCGGGCTGATGCGGTTCACGGTGCCGGCGCCGGCGCCGTTCTCGATGAGGATCTCGCCGCGGAACTCGGGCGGCACCGCGGCGCGCGCCGCCGCCTGCACGGCGGCCGCGCCGCCGATCGCGTCGGCGGCGAAGTGGAAGACGTTGTTGGAATAGCCGTTCAAGGCCTTCACGATCGCGAGCAGCGGCGGCGAGCGATACTCGACGAGCGCCGTCGGCGCGGCGCTCCACTCGGCGTGCGGTACACCTCCGAAGGCGAGTGCGGCGGCGCGGAGCGACGGCCAGTCGGGTGCGGTCGGCCACTTCGTGATGGCGCCGCCGAGGGCGCGGGCGAGGGCACGGCCCGTAGGATCGCGTTGCCAGTCGAAGAGGAGCGACCCGCGCACGACGAGCCGACCCGTGACGCGGCGAACGCCGAGCGCGTGCAGGCGACGGAGGATGAGCGCCGCACCCTCGTCGACGAGGAAGGGGTCCCCGCCTGCCGCGACCACGAGGTCGCCGCGGAGCACGCCGCCTGTGACCTCGCCGTCGGCGAGGATGCGGGTGGTGAAGCGGTGGTCGGGACCGAGGCGTTCGAGGAGGGCCAACGTCGTCGCGATCTTCGTGACCGACGCGGGATGGACCGCCCGCGCAACGGCCTCCGACGCGAGTACGGTGCCGTCCTCGGCCACCGCGTAGACCCCTTGCCCCGTGCCGACGACGTCACGGGCGAGCGCCGTGTACGGCGCGTCCGCCGCCCGCGCGGGTCCGGCGAGCGCCGGGCCGAGCGCGAGCGCGAGCAGCATCCCGACCCGTGCGCCGATCACCCGACCCCGAGCTGCGCGAGGAGTCCGGCCATCGCGAAGACCTCCGCCACCGCGCCGGCATCGTGCGCGTTCCACGCCGCGGAGGTCGCGTCGTTGATTCGGAGCGTCTGCTCGCGCGAGGCCGGCATTCAGGCGAGCGCCGTGGGATCGTAGAAGAACGCCTCGCGTGCGATCTTGCCGTCGCGGATCTCGTGCACGGCGACCTCGTGCAGCTCGGCTCGGCGCCCGGACGCCGCGAGCGTCGCCCGCCCGAGCCACTCGATCACGATGACGTTGCCGTCGACCATGATCCGGCGCGGCTCGAAGGCGGTCTCGGTGGTCATGCTGCGCCACCCGGCGAACTTGGCGCGGAGTGCGTCCTTGCCGATCGCGGGCAGACCGCCGGCTTCGCTCGATTCGACGTCGTCGGCGTAGAGCGCGAGGATGGCCTCGTCGTCGTCGCCGAGCGAGACGTCGACGATGTGCTGCGCGAGGGCGCGCATCGCCGCGGTCGGGTCGACCGTGCGGGCCGGCTTCGGCTTTCGCGCCGCCCGGACGGCGGCGCGTTTGCGGGGTTTCGTCGCGACGGGTCGTTTCGGCGCCTTCTTGGCGGCGGCCTTCCTGGCGGCGATCGTGCGGGTCTTCGTCTTGCGGCGTGCCATGGCGTCCTCCTCGGGGTGGCAGTCGGGGTAGCGCGCCGGCGCGGGCGCGGCAAGCGGGCCGGGGCGGCGGGGGGGCGGCCCGTGAGGCGGGTGGGTCGGGTGCCGCCCCCGCGTGCTTGTCCGACGCGGCGGCTCTCGGTTAGGGTCCGGTCCTCTTCGAGGAGGCTCCCGCTATGACCCTTCGCGCCCCGCAGGTGATGGTTGCCGTGCTTCTGCTGCTCGTATCCGTTTCGGCGCGCGCCGATTTCCCTCCCGGATTCCTCTGGGGAACCGCGATCAGCGGCTTCCAGACGGAGGCGGGCGGGGTGCCCGCGAACGGTGATCCCGGGTCCGACTGGTGGGTGTGGGTCCACGATCCGACCAACATCACGAGCGACTTCGTGAGCGGCGATCTTCCCGAGAACGGTCCCGGCTTCTGGGATCGTTATCCCGGCGACTTGAAGCTCGCGCAGAAGCGCTTGCGCAACAACGCCTTCCGACTCGGCATCGAGTGGAGCCGGATCTTCCCGAGTTCCACGGCGGGCGTCGACGCGAGCGGCGGCATCACGCTCCCGGTGCTCCAGCAGCTCGACGCGCTCGCCGATCAGACGGCGGTCGGGCGCTACCGCGCCGTCTTCGACGAGATCCGCGCGCGCGGGCTCACGCCCTTCGTGACCCTCGTCCACTTCACGTTGCCGCTCTGGATTCACGACCCGATCGCGGCGCGCGACGCGCTCGCCGGCACCGATCCCAGTGCTCCGCCGCCGAGCGGGTTCGGACCGGCGGGGTGGCTCGACGCCGCGACCGTCCCGGAGCTCGCGAAGTACGCGGCGTACGTCGCGTGGAAATTCGGCGACCAGATCGACTTCTGGACGCCGCTGAACGAGCCGATCGTCGTCGCGGTGAGCGGCTACGCGAACATTCCCGGCGCGCTGGCGGCGTACTTCCCTCCGGGGGCGTTCAGCTTCTCGGGAGCGCTCGCCGTCATCCTGAACGAGGTCGCCGGCCACGCGGCGGCCTACGACGCGGTGAAGCTCTGGGACACCGTGGACGCGGACGGCGATGCCGATCCCGCGCGCATCGGCCTGGTCCACAACATGGTCTATTTCGTACCCCAGCGCGCGGGGCAGGCGGTCGACATCACGGCCGCGCAGCACGCCGATTACATCTACAACCGGGTCTGGCTGAACGCGACGATCCACGGCGACGTGGACGCGAACGTGAACGGCGCGATCGATTCCGGCGAGCACCACCCGGAGTACGTCGGCAAGGCAGACTTCATCGGCGTCAACTACTATTTCCGCGGGAAGGCGCTCGGCCTCGGCGGGCCGGTGACGCCGGTGGTGCCGCTCTTCGACTTCTTGCCGACCACCGCCTTCGAGAACTGCCAGCCCGGATGCAGCGACCTCGGATGGGAGACGTTCCCGGAAGGGTTGCGGGTCGTCCTGAACACCGCCGCGGGCTACGGGCTCCCGCTCTACGTGACCGAGAACGGCATGGCCGACGCAGACGACCAACAGCGGCGCGGCTACCTCGTGAACCATCTCCGGGTCGTCGAGGAGGAGATCACGAACGGGCTCGACGTCCGCGGCTACTTCCACTGGTCGCTCGTCGACAACTTCGAGTGGGCGCTCGGTCTCGCCCCGAGGTTCGGGCTCTTCGGCTACGACCCGGTCAAGCAGCGGCGCAAGCTCCGCCGGAGCGGGCAGATCTACGCCCGCATCATCAAGAAGAACACGGTGCCGCAGCAGCTGCGCGACCGCTACTGAGCGTCGCCGGTCCGGTGCACGGGGTTACGGGACGATCTGGCCGGCGAGCGCGAAGAGGTTCGTCAGCAAGAGCTGCGTGCCCGGGCTGCCGTTCCCGGCGAGGTCGCCGTCGGCGAGGAAGACGGTGAACACGCCCGAAGCGTAGGCGGGAGCGCTGATGTTCGCGGGGGCGTCGGTGACCTGCACGATGACGTTCTTTTTGAGGTCGTAGGAGTAGAGCTCCGGACCGACGCTGGAGTTGTTGAGCAGATCGTCGGGGGACAGGAACGCGACGGCGTGGCCGTTGCTCGACATGGACGGGGAGGTGCTGCTGCCGCCGGGCGAAGTGGTGAGCTGGCGGAGCGTCGCTTTGTTGCGTCGATAGAGGAAGAGCTGCGTGCCGCCAGTCGCGAGGCCGGTGAGATCCGCCTCGGACTCGAACACGAGCCGACCGCCGTCGCGCGTCACCGTCGGAGTGCGGGAGGCCCCGGGCCCGTGGCTCACGATCGAAAGTCCCTGACCGCGGTTGTCGTACAGGTAGATCTGGTTCTCGGTCTGGCCGATGTTCAGGAGATCCGCATCCGATTGGAAGTAGATGAACTTACCGCTGTTGCTGGTGACGGCGTTGCGGTTGTTGCCGGTCTTGTTGGTGAGCTGGGTGAGGCCGGCGTTGCCGCTCGCCGCACAGGGAAACGGGCACCCGAGCAGCGCCTTGCGGAGATCGAGGCGGTAGATCTGCGTGCCGCCCGCGCCGCTGCCGAAGAAGTCGGCCGCCGACTCGAAGACGACGACCCGCTCGCCGTCGTCGATCCTGGCGTTCGTGCTGTCGCCGCTGCCGTTCGTCAACTGATGATGCGCGCCCGTGTGGCGATCGAGCAGCATGAGCTGGCGCGCCCCGATGCCGCCGAGCCGGGCGTCGTACACGACCGTGACTGCTTTCCGACCGGTACGCCCGCGCTGATTGTCGTCGGCGGCGGCGGTGGTGAGCTGGGTGAGCGCGAGGACTCCCTGGACGTCGCGGGTCTGAAGATCGAACAGGAAGATCTGCCGGCCGGTGCTGCCATTGGCCAGGAGATCGGCATCGCTGTCGAAGAGGACATAGCGAAGGCCGCCCCAGGACGGATTCCGGATCGTGCCGGGGTCGTTTCCGACCGGCGGAATCTGCACGAGCGGCGGCGTGATGTAGTGGAATGCGGCCACCGGGACGGCGCACAGACCAAGGGCGAGGACCAGCAATAGGCGGACGGCACGAGGCATGGGGGGGCGCTCCGGCGAAGCGAGAGTCCGCCAAGGATGCCTGAGTGGCTCGGGCGTTGGCAAGCCCCGACTACACGCCAAGACGCATAAGAGAGGAGGTGCGGCCGTGCGTCGTACCAGAGGATCGGCCCAGCGAGGCTTTCAAGCGGCAAACCCACTGAAAAGCCGATGGTGCCGACGAAGGACGAGCGTGCGGCCCGACTCAGTACGTGAAGGTCGCGTATCCGACGGTGAGCCCGGCCGCGCCGACGCCGGCCAGGATGCGCTGTCCCCGCCGGAGGCGCGGCATTCAGGATCAGAATGCGCTTGCGGCGCGCGCGAGCGCCGCGCGAGCCGCGTCGACCGCGAGCGCGATCGCGCTCTCCCCGTCGGCCAGCTGGCAGCGCACCTTCGTACCGCCGATGCTCAAGAGGCTCTCGACCTGCGCTACGAGCCGCGCCAGCTCGGACGGCGGCAACAGCGCCGCATTCTCGGCTCGGATGCGATCCAGAATCCACTGATTCGTGATCGTGCGTGAGAGCAGTCGGTGCTCGACGGCGGCGATCAGCATCGATGCGATTCAGTCTGCGCGGATGCCCTGCAAGATGGGTTCCTGGGTGGCGTAGCGGGCCGCGAAATACCCGGTGGCGAGCGTCATGAGGAGGACGATGCCAACCGACAGGGCAACCGTCGAGAGCGCAACGTGAAAATCGAGGTCATACCCGAGGAGGTAGCGGTAGTTGATGGCCACCCACATCCACGACGTGATGAGGCCGACGGGGACACCGAGCAGGGTGCCGAGCCCTCCGATCGTGGCGGACTCGAGCACGATCGTCCGCCGCACGGTCCCGTCGTCGGCGCCGATCACCCGCCAGAGCGCGAGCTCTCGCTGGCGCTCCACGATGCGGGCGAGCAGCAGATCGAAAATCCCTGCGACGGTCACGATGATCACCAAGAGCTGGATCGCATCCGTGAACGCGAACGCCTCCTTCACCTTGTCGTCGAGGTAGCGGATCACCTGGGGCATCGTGACGATCTTCAGACGGTATCGGGCGCCGAGGTGCGCGGTGACGGCCTGGCGAACCGCGGCCGGGTCGGCGTTCGGCGTGAGGAAGAGGTGGACCCGGCTCACCCCAGGCTCGAGCCAGCGGGTGGTGAGGACGTTGCGATTCACGATGACGGCGCCGCGGTCGGAGATGTAGTCGCGGACGACGCCGACGATCGGAAGGGTCAACGGCCCCGTCGGCGTGTCGAGCGTCAACGCGTCGCCGACGTGCAGGTCGAAGCGCTCGGCCATGGCCGACGACACGTTCGCTCCGGTCCCGCTTCGCAGCGCGGCGGCGGCGGCGGCGGGATCACCTTCGCGGTACCAGCGCGCACCGTAGCGGCGGGCATCGATGAAGCGCTCTCCGAGCCCGAAGAGCGCCACGCGCTCGTCGCGGAACACTTGTCCGGGGATCGCTCGCCAGGCCTCGGCCGCAGCGACGCCCGGAACCTCCGACAACCCGACGACGACTTCGGGCGGAAGCGGCGTCTCGAGCCAGCCGCCCTCGGTCGTGGTCGCGCTCACGACGAGATCCCCCGGTAAGAATCCGCCTTCGCGGTAGTAGCTCGTGACCGAGCGCTGGAAGCTGACGCTCAGCGAGGATACGGTCACGGCGAGCGTCAACACACCCGCTACCGCCGCGACGGTGAGCCCGGTTCGCATCGGCGAGCGAAAGACACCCTCGGCGGCCATGCGGCCCGACGCTCCGAACGCCCGTGGAAGCAAGAGGGAGAACAGGCGCGCCGACCACGCGACGAGCGGAACCGCGAGCACCACCGCCGACGCGTTCCAGAGGTTCGAGCCGAGATTGCCCCACGCGAACGACTTGAGGCGTACCTGTGCGTAGAGGGCGATGCCGCTGGCCGCGATCATGGCGCTCCACCAGAGCAGAAGCCGGCGTGAGTCGAAGTGTCCCGACTCGGTTCGGGTGCGGCCGCGAATGATGTCCGCCGGATCGACGCGGGACATGCGCCGGGCCGCGAAATAGGACGCGAAGCAGGCGGTTCCGATGCCGAGCGAGAGGATGGCGGCGACGTGCCGGAGATCGATGGCGAGCGACTCGACCGGGAAACGGAGCTGGAAGATGACCCCCATGGAGTCCGACACCATGCCCGTCAGCAGGTGCGCGAGGCCGATGCCGTACGCGACCCCCAAGAGCGAGCCGATGCCGCCGAGGAGAGCCGCCTCCAGCATGAGCAAGCGAAACAGGACGCCTTCCGTCGCGCCCGTCACGCGCAGCTCGCCCATCACGGCGGCCCGCCGTACGGCACCCGTCGACGTGGTGTTGTAGATGATGAAGACGCCGACCACGAGGCAGAGGGCGCTCAGCCCCGTCAACATCGCCTGGAAGGCGCTGACGATGCGTTCGTAGTTGGCACTGCGCTGCTCCGGACGGGAAACGCTCAGGGTCTCCGGCACGACCGAAGCCACGCGTTTCTGCACGTCGGTCACGCTCTTGTCCGGAGCGACGACGACGTCGATCTGATCGACCCGCCCCGTCTTGTCGAGCAACATCTGCGCCGCCGGCAGATCCATGACGGCGAGGGCGCCGTCGAGCGCGGCGGCGAGGCCATGGACCTCGAGCAGCCCGGCGACGGTGAGGCTCTCGAGCCGCGGCGTCGTGACCTGGACGACGTCTCCGACTCGGATGCCGTGCCGTTCAGCGAAGGCCGTCGTCAGGAGGAGTGCGCGCGGATCGGCCAAGCGGCGCAGGATGTCAGCTCGGTTCGCGGGATCGATCTGGTAGCGCTGGAGCTCCTCCTCGGCCGTCAGGTCGGCACCGAAGAGCTGGAGCGCGTCGTCCGGATCCTTGGCGAGCGCGATCGTGCCGCGGACGAGCGGGACGGAGGCGACGACGTCCTCGACGCCCCGGACCTGTTCCACGAGGGACTCGGGGAACCCGACCTCCCCGACCCCGAGCGTCACCTGGAGTTGCGCGGGTCCGGCCATCAAGTCGATCGTCCGCTGGAAGTTCGCGAGGACGCTCGTGTTGATGATGTTGATCGCGACGATCAAGGAGACGCCGGTCGCGATCCCGCCGACCACCAGCAGTGTTCGCCCCCAGCTGGCGCGAAGCTGCGGGTAGCTGATCAGGCGGAGAAGACGCAGCACGGAGGGACCATAGGTGGCGTGTCGGCAAGCGTCAAAGCACGGTTTCCGCTGGAGCCGTCCACCCCGACGGCCGCGTGCTCACGCTACCAGCGACGTCAACCAGCCATGCCTCGCTCGCTCGCCGCCAGCGCCTCGTCGTCCTCGTCGAAGTCCGTCGTGTGCTCGAGCGCACCGTCGACCAGGCGGAGCACCCGCTTTGCCATCGCCGCGAAGACCGGGTCGTGGGTGACGAGCAGAATGGTCACGCCGAGCCGCTCGTTGAGATCGGCCATGAGATCCATGACGGCGCGGCCGTTGGCGCGGTCGAGGTTGCCGGTGGGCTCGTCGGCGAGGACGATCGCGGGATTGATGACCAGGGCGCGCGCGATGGCGACCCGCTGCTGCTCGCCGCCGGAGAGCGTGGTCGGGTGGTGCTTGGCGCGGTGGGCCATCTTCACGAGCTCGAGGGCCTCGACGACGCGCCGGTCGACCTCGCGTTGCGGCACGTTGTCGAGGACGAGCGGCATGCCGACGTTCTCCTCGGCGGTGAGGAAGGGCAGAAGGTTGAAGGTCTGGAGCACGTACCCGACCCGGCGGCGCCGGAGCTCGGCAGCCTCCTTGCTGGTCATGCGGGCAACGTCGCGGCCTTCGACGAGGACCGCGCCGCTCGTCGGCGTGGTGAGCCCGGCGATCAGGTGCAGCACGGTGCTCTTGCCCGAGCCGCTCGGCCCCATGAGCGACCAGAAGTCGCCGCGCTCGATGATGAAGGAGAGATCGTCGACGGCGCGGACGGCGGTGTCGCCGCTGCCGAAGATCTTCGTGACTTTCCGGAACTCGATCATGCCGAGGCCGAAGCTCCGTAGCGGTCTTGGAGCCGCTTCGCGACCTCGTCGAGCCAAGCGAGCTCGGCGCGGGCCGCATAGCCGTGGATGCCTTCCGGGTTGCAGGACACGACGCCGAGAACCGCGTGCTGGATTCCGTGAGAGTGACGCATCGTACGGCTCCAGGGGCCCAACCGACCGGAGGCCGACCCCGCTACTGCGTTCGGATTCGACCGTTCCACGCTGCCTCGCGAAGTGTCAACCGAATCCCGCGCGCTCGGGGCTACTTCCTATTCTGGGCCGGAATGGTCCACGGCGTTCCATGAGGCCCGTACAGCCGAAACCAGTGGATCGTCGCGGCGGTGCGCGTCAGGCGTAGTGGGCGCGGACCCAGGCGAGCGCGGCCTCGCGGTCGGCGAGCGCGCCTTCGAGCTGCTGCTCCTCGACGGCCTGGAGGATTTCGCTGAAGCGCGGGCCGGGCGCGAGGCCGATCGCGATCAGGTCCCGCCCGGTCACGAGCGCCGGCGGGTGCATCTGCTCGGCGGAGAGGCTCGCGAGCTTCGCGCGGCAGAACTCCCAGTACCGGAGGTCGCCGCTCGAGGCCGTGGCGTCCATGCGGGCGAGCTCGAGGAGCTCGTCGATGCCGTCCTCGCGCAGGAAACGGGTGAGCGTCGAGCGGCGCATCTGCGGAGCGCTCACCAGCCGCAGGTGGTTGCGGACCAGGTACGCGACGCGCTCCCAGACCGCGCGGCTCCGCTTCAGGCGTTGGCAGATCGCGACCGCCATCTCGGCGCCGCGCTCCGGGTGCCCGTAGAAGGTGATGCGCTCGCTCTCGGCCGTGCTCTTGCGCCCGGCGCAGGAGGGCTTCGCCACGTCGTGCAGGAGGGCGCCGAGCGCGAGGGTCTCGGTCGGCGCGCGCAGCTGCTCGATCACGAGGAGCGTATGCGTCCAGACGTCGCCTTCGGGGTGATGGATCGGCGTCTGCGCGACCCCCCGCATCGCGAGCAGCTCGGGGACGATCGCCGCGAGCAGTCCCGAGGCGTGCAGCAGCTCGAAGCCGCGCCGCGCCGGTCCTTCGCAGAGGATCATGCGGATCTCCTCGCCGATCCGTTCCCAGGCGATGCGGTCGATGAGCGGCGCCTCGCGGCGGATGGTGTCCCAGGTTCGCGCCTCGATCTCGAAGCCGAGGCGCGCGGCGATGCGCACCGCGCGCAGCATCCGGAGCTTGTCCTCGTCGAGTCGGTCGGCGGGGTCGCCGATCGCGCGGACGATGCCGCGGGCGAGATCCTCGCGGCCGCCGACGTAGTCGATCACGCGTTCCTCGATCGGGTCGAGGAACATCCCGTTGATGGTGAAGTCCCGGCGCGCGGCGTCCTCGCGCGCACTCCCGAACGTCACCGTGACCGGGTGGCGCGAGTCGAGGTAGACGCCGTCGCGGCGGAAGGTCGCGACCTCGACGCGGTCGGCGCCCGACGGCACCAGCACGACGCCGAACTGGGCGCCGACCGGGAGGCTGCCGGCGAAGAGCCCGAGCACGCTCGCTGCCGGTGCGTCGGTCGCCACGTCGTAGTCCTTGGGTGTACGCCCGAGCAGCTCGTCGCGCACGCATCCTCCCGCGAGAAGCGCCTGGAATCCCGCGTCGCGCAGGCGCTGCACGACGGCGACGGCGTTGGCGCGCGCGGGTAAGGACATCGGGTCGGATCATGCATGGCGCCGGAGGGTCGGGCAACGCGCGGTCCGAGGCCTCGGACCCGAACGGCGCCGCGGGGAGCCATCCCCGACCCGCCTGCCTGCTGCCACCGATTGCTCTGCCGCGTACAGAAGAAGTGCGATACCACCGCCGCGGCGCCCGTCTTGTGCACTCGGAGCGCGCGTGGCATGTCGCGCGCCATGCGTGCCGTCCTCGCGCTCGTCCTCGTGCTCCTCGCGCCGCCGCTCGCCGGCGCCCACGTCGTCGTGTTGCCCGCGAAAAGTCAGGCGGGCGGGTGGGAGCGCTATACCGTCCTCGTTCCGACCGAGAAGGAGTCGCCGACCGTGCGCGTCGAGGTGCGCCTCCCGAAGGGGATGGACGTCATCGCCGTCGAGGCGAAGCCCGGGTGGGAAGGCCGCTACGAGCCCTTTCCGATCGGCGCGGCGCGCGTCGAATGGAAGGGCGGGCGCGTTCCGAACGGCGAGTTCGTGAGCTTCGAGTTCCTGGCGTGGAATCCCACGGCGCCGGGTGACCTGCCCTGGCAGGCGACGCAGTGGTACGAGGACGGATCGAGCGACCGCTGGGGCGCCGCCGGGACCGACGCTCACCACGCCTCCCGAACGACGCTCGAGCCCGGCAAGGGCCCGCGGGGCGGCCTGCACCGCCACGCGCCGACCGAGCCCGTCAGGCGCTGAGTGCGCGGCTCAGTGCCCCGTGATCTCGGGAGCGGCGTTCGCGCCCGGGGGAGGGTTCGGTAGCTCGACCTTGGCGAGCGCGTCCTCGTCCACCGTGATCTTCGCGTCCGCCTTCACCTTGTCGAACCGCTGCGTCACCAGCTCCTGCCGGCGCTGGTTGGTGAGCGCCACCCGGATGCGCTCCTTCACGTCCTCGAAGGGCTTGGCGGGACCGTCCTTGCGCTCGATCAGCTTGATGATGTGGTAGCCGAAGGGGCTCTGGATGACCTGGCTCAGGTCGCCGGGCTTGTCGAGGGCGAACGCCGCGCGTTCGAACTCCGCCACCATCCGGCCTTGCCCGAAGAAGCCGAGATCGCCGCCGCGCGCCGCGGTCGCGGTGTCGGTCGAGTTGGTCTTGGCGAGTTCCTCGAACTTGTCTGGCGCCGCGTCGAGCTCGGCGCGCAGTCGCTTCGCGAGCGCCTCGTCCTTCACGAGAATGTGCGCCGCGTGGACCTGGGCGCCCGAGAAGAGGCGCTGATTCTGGTCGTAGTAGGCCTTGATGTCGGCGTCGCTGAGGACGGGCGCCTCCTGGTAGTCCCGCATCACCCGCTGCACGACCAGGCGTTGGCGGAGGTCGTCGATCTGTCGGACGATGTCGGGGTCGCGGTCGTAGCCCTTGGCGCGCCCCTGCTCCGCGAGCAGCTCGTTCAGGATGTAGTTGTCGACGAACTGGCGACGGCGGTCGGGCGTCGTGAGCTGCGCGCGCGAGCGCGGCGGAAGGCGCTCCACCTCGCGGCGAAAGTCCTCCGTGGTGAACTTCTTGTCGTCGTACGTCGCGATGACGGCGCCCCCCGCGGCGGGTGCGGGCGCCGGCGTCGACGCGTTGTCATTGGCGCATGCTGTTGCGAAGCACACGAAGACGATTGCCCACCGCGAGGTCCGTGCCACGCGGCGGGCATACCGCAATCATTCGTTGACTGCCAAGAGGGGCCCGGGTTAAGTCTGGTCTCCCAACGCTCGCACTACACCCCCGCTCAGGAGGAACACCCCGATGGAACAGATGCTCGAACAAGCCGAAGCCGTCCTTCGCTTCTCCGGTGAGCTACAGCGGCGCATGTCCGAAGTCGGCGTCGAGGGCATCGGCGGTGTGATGAGCCTGTACGCGCAGCTGCGCAGCGCCCTCGAAAAGGTCTCGCACGACGAGCTGGATTGGGCGGCCGCCGAGGTGAACCGGGTGTTGGAGAGCCTCACGAAGATCAGCGACGAGGTGCGCCGCTTGAAGGGATTGAAGCTCTCGCTCGAAACCGGTCACTGATCCGGTTCCGGCCCTCCGCGCCCGCGGCAGCGGGCGAAGATCAGCGTGCCGAGCGCGGCGCCCGTGGTGTCGATCAGCACGTCGACGCCCGAGCCCGTGCGGCTGGGCACGAGCGCCTGGTGCGCCTCGTCGAGCAGGGCGTACGCGGCGCAACAGGCGACCGCTCTGAGCGCCACCGCGCGCGAGATGCGCGCTCCGGGCTCGGTCATGGCGCGGCAGATCAGCCCGCCGAGGATCGCGTACTCGGTGAGGTGCGCGCTCTTGCGTATGATGCTGTGCGCGAGCCGGAACCCGGCCGGCGTCAGCTCGCCGAAGAAGAAGCGGAGAACCGGGTCGATGTAGCTGTTCGTCGAGCGCGCCGAGAACGCGTCGGTCGAGAACCACGAGATGAACGCGGCCCACGCGACGACCGGCAACCAGCGCTGGATGCCGGCCGCCCACGCGGACCGCGGCAGCTCAGACGATCTCGTTGACGGCTCGCTGGACAACCGCCAGGACCTCTTCTCCGTACTCCGCGTCGAGAAAGTCCTCGAGCTTCTCGCGTTGACTCACGTACTGGCGAGCGTCCCCGGGCTTCTGCTCCTCGGTGAGATGCGTACCGGACATGAGGTCGAGAAAGGCGAGCACGCCGCCGCAGTCGCCCTTGCCCCAATCGCGTTCGAGCTTCTGGTCGATGGCGAGGCGAAGCGTGAGGTAGCACAGGCGGTAACGCATCTCTTCGGTGAGTTCCATGACGGGTCCTTTCTCTGGTTCGGGTCAGTCGCGGCGTTCGAGGGCGATCACGTACTCGTAGCGGCTGCGCTCGAGCGCGCCCTCGACTTTGCGGCCGTTGATGACCAACGTCGGGGTCGACTTGACGCCAAGTCGGCCGCCGGCGTTCGCGTCGGCGAGGACGCGTGAGCGCGCCGCCGGGTCGTCGAGACACGCGGTGAACTGCTCGGCCGGAATGCCGAGCCCGACCGCCTTCGCGACGAGATCATCGCGCCCGAGCTTGTCCTGCCCGCGAAAGAGGAGGTCGTGATACTCCCAGAACTTGCCGCTGCGCGCGGCGCATTCGGCGGCGATCGCCGCCTGGCAGGCGGATCGGTGCATGCGGGTGGTCACGTTCGGATTGCAATCCGCGTCGAGCGGGAAGTGGTGGAACACGATGCGTACGCGGTCCGGATGGCGCGCGGCGAGCTCGTGGAGGTCGCGAAACGCCATGGCGCAGGCCGGGCACTCGAAGTCGGAAAACTCGATGATCGTGAGCGGGGCGCTCTCGGGGCCCTTGGCGTGCGTGCTCGGCGGGAGGTCTGTGGTGACCGGGAGCGTCGTGTACCAGTCGAAGAACTCACGGTCGCGCGCCTTCACGTCGTCGGCCGTCATGGTCGCGCCCGAGATCGGCCGCGCGGCGAAGTGCAGGGCGGCGATCACGGCGATGCCCGCCAGGATGATGCCGACGCCGCCGAGCGCGCGCCGCGATGTGAGCACGGGCCGGGCGCTCCGCGCCAGATCGACGCGGACGAGGCGCCACACGAGCACGGCCGTCGCGATCACGAGCAGGTACATCGCGGCGCAGAGAAGGCAGAAGGCGCCGATCGCGAACGTCGAGATGCCCGCCATGTACACGGACACGGCCACGTTCCAGAGCGCGAGCCCGAGCGTCAGGAGGCTCGCGTGCGAGCGGGCGTCGCCGACCGCCTGCCCGCGGCGATACAGGAGAACGGCGAGCGTCACGTAGCTCAGGAAGCCCCATGCGGCCATCGGGACGCCGAGCAGCACGCTGTACGGGCTCATCAGCACGGCGTCGCAATTCACCGCCGCGTTGACGTTGCAGAAGCTCGTGTACGAGCCGTGGGTCGCCGCGAGCTGCGCGTGCAGATAGAGCTGGATGAGGGCGATCGCAGCCGAGAGCCCGGTCAGGATCCAGAGGGCGCGTTCGAGGCCGCCGGTGCGTGCCGCGGGGATCCGCAGGCGGGTCGGCGCCGGCGTCGGCCCGCCCCGGCGACGCCCGGAATTCCGCTGCTGCGTCGCCCCTTTGTGCGCCATGAGCGAGGCATACTAGCGACGGGGGCACGCGCTTTCAATTGAGGCGAGTGGCGTCGTCCTTCACGCCAGCCTGGCGGTTCGCGAGATCCGCGCTCTTCCACGACGTGCCCGTGAAGGGCCAATGTGGACCGACCTCAGTAGTGGTACCGCGCTTGCAGAAAATCGACGCGATCCGCACTCACCGTATAGACCAGGCGGTGTTCTTCGGTGATCCGGCGCGACCATGCCCCCACCAGAACGTATTTCAGCGGCTCAGGCTTCCCGATGCCTTGGAAAGGATCCCGCATCACCGCCTCCACGAGATCGAGCGTACGAAGCGCCACGCGCCTGTTAGTCTCGACCCACCATCGAAGATCCTGACGAAATTCCGGCTGGAATACTGGGAGGCGTTCAGCCTTCCTTGGCAAGGCCGAAGTCCCGTCTGAGTTTGTCGATCGTCTGGGGCTTCAACCTCTTGCCTTGGGCGCGCCGAAGAGCCGCGATCAGCCGCTTGACGTTCTTGGGAGACCGAAGGAGGTGGGCGGTTTCGATGAGGCTCTCGAGCTCATCGGCCGCCACGAGCGCCACGTTCCGAGCCCCGCGACGATGGATGATCACGGCCTCGCGGGAGTTTGCCACGTCGTCGCACAGCGAAGCGAGGTTTGCGCGCGCATGGGTGTACGTGGTCTCTCTCGGCATAGGTAAGTCGCCGGTACAGGATTGCTGTACGCTCTCGACGCCTACCGGTCAAGCAGCCCACCAGTTCCGATCCGAGGCATTTTGCCGCATCGAGGGGAGAACTCGCTCGGAGCTCTCCCCTCTTGTTTCGACGATCGATCCATCTCCCGGCCCCACCGCCCGATTTCGCGCACATACCGACCGGCAGCCATGCATCGGCTGCTCGGCGAGCAAGCCGAGGATGGCGTGGCGGATCGACACGCCGGGTGTGGTGTCAGACCGCGAGGCCCGCGATCAAGAAGAAACGCGCGCGGGGTGCGGATTTTTCCTCCGCACGAAAATACGGCTGGGCGGAATACTCGTCGTGCGCCGCCCAGAAGCGAAGCGGGGGAACGGTCGCTGGGACCGTTCCCCCCTTCTCGCAAAACGAACCGAGACCTAGAACTGGTACGTCAACCGCAGCGCCGTTTCCGAACGGCCGCGATTCGTACCGAGGAGCCACGGATCGAACACGCCCTTCTGCACGTCGCTCTGGCCCGGGATGAAATAGCGCTGGGTCAGGTTCACGATGAAGTTCGGCGTGACGACCCAGTCGACGTTCCAGAACGGGTACAGGCTGTTCGAGTTGACCGGATCGTAGATCATGCCGAGCAGCGGGACGACCGATCCGCCCTTGTAGAAGGTGAAGATCGCGAGCGTGACCAGCGACTCCCAGCTCCGGACGTCGTCGCGGAAGCTGCCGTTGCCGTTCGGATCGTTGCAGGGCTGGTCCTTCGGCGCGCCGCAGTACGGACGGGAGCGCGCGCCGGCGGTCGGCAGGTCGAGCGCCGACGTGAGCGTGTCCTCGTTGTGCATGATGTGGTGCAGGAACCACTGGCCGGTGATGAAGAAGGTGGTCTTCTTGTTGAGCGAGCGGATCCACGTGGGGCGGTCGAAGGCGATCATGCCCTTCCACATGTCCTTGCGCGTGGTGCCGGGAAGGAGCGGCGCGAACGTCGTCTCCTTGTCGCGGTCGAGCATGTAGATGCCGAAGTCGTAGACCGTTTCCAGGCGGAAGATCGCCTGCGTCCAGTCGCCCTCGAAGTAGTTGGCCGAGATGCCGACGGTGTGGATGTACGGCGTGATGTACTCGACCGGGAGCGTGCCCTTCGCGAGGAGCTGCTGGGTCCGGATCTGGCCTTCCGGGGTCGGCGTGATGCCTCGGACGGGCGAGAACGGCGAGCCGTCGTCGCCGGACCAGCGCTGGTAGAAGTAGTGCAGGCCGACCTGCAGGCCGTTCGGGAAGACGCCCGAGAATCGCACGCCGACCTGGCTGTTGTCGACCGGATTGCGGTCGTAGTCGCCCTGCTTGAAGAGCGCCGAGCCCTTCATCAGGCGCTCGAGCGGACCGCCCGTCGTCGGGTTGCGGAACGGGGCCAGGAAGGCGCCGTCCTCGCGGTTGAAGAGGGGGTTCTGGATGCGCAGACCCCACGGCCTCGGCAGATAGCTCACCTTCACCGGGCGCCAGTCGCCGGGGTTCCAGTACGCTTCGAGGAAGACGTTCGAGACCTTGCCGATGTTGCCGATGTCCCAGAGGCCCTTCGCCATCCAGAGCGGGATGCGGAGGTCGTCCCAGCCGAAGGACGGCGGCGGGACCTCCATGATGAAGTGCCACGAGGTGTCGAGCGGGTTGGCGCGGTCGAGCATGCGGAAGTCGTCCGCCTCGCCCCAGATGATCTGCTGCTTGCCGAGCCGGAAGCTCAGCGGCGCGTCGGCGAGCTTGATGTCGACGTAGAGCTCGCGGAGCTGGTTCTCGAACTTGACGGCGTCGCGCGCGCCGTTCGACATGTCGTTGATGTCGCGGAGGGCGGCGCGCCCCGGCTTCCGACCCCGGAAATCACGCTCGCGGAGCGTCGGCTCGTAGTCGTAGATGCTGTCGTAGACGCCGCGATACAGCAGGAAGAACTTCGAGCTTTCGATGAAGGGGAGGTCGATGCGATCGATCCATTTCCCCCGGTCGATCCAGTTCCAGTCGACGCGGGCTCGCATCGTGTTGCGCTGCTGGACGAAATGGTACTCGTCCACGTCGGGATGCCGCACGATGTTCTGCGACTGCAAGCTGCCCGATAGCTCGAGCGGACCGTACTTCATCGTCGCCGATGCCGGCGACGCGCTGACCAGGGTGAGCGCCGCCACAGCAACTGCGCGGCGCCAGGTCTGACCCGTTCCCGTCATGACCGCCTCCTTGCACGTGGCTCGAGAGCCGAGCGCTACTTCGATGTGAGGTACCGGAGGAGGGGTGCCCGCATCACGCGGGCACCCCTCGGAGCTGCAGAGAAAAGACTACTAACGCGGCGTACGGACCTGCGACGCCGGGATCAGCGCCGCGCCCGGACCCGGCAGACCGGCCACCGTGTTGATGGCGGCGGCCTGCGTCGCCGGGATGCAGAAGATCGAGGCGAGCGTCCCCTGCTGCGTGCCGCACTGACCCGTCCGCGAGATGGTCGTGCCGAAGCAGGGCTGGAGCTGCGACTCGCACGTGCCGGCGCCGGGCGAGAGGTCCTCGCAATCGGTCGTCGGCCCGCTGCTGAGGAAGCACTGCCGGAAGGGCTGCCCGGAGCAGACGCCGATCGGCGGGTTGTTCTCGCAGAGGCCGCTCGCGGGACAGACGCCGTTCGGGTTGATGCAGGAGTTCGGCTGGATCTGGCCCGGGCAGAAGCAGGTGGCTCCGAACGTCGAGTTGAGGCAGGCGACGTTCGCGTCGACCGAGACCGTGCCCGTGGTGAGCGGGTTCAGGTCGATGTTGAGGTTGCCGACGGGGCTGCCGTTCGGCTCGCAGTCGTTCGAGGTGCTGCCGGCATCCGGCGGCGCGCCGCCCGCGTTCTGGAAGAGATCGCTGATGCCGCCCACGTCGCACGGCGCGCCCGGCGTCTTGCCGCCGTCGCAGGTGCCGCCCTTCACGCCGTCGTTCGGCGTCGGGTCACCGACGCAAGGCGGGCAGGGCTTGTTCTGGTCGACGACCAGGTACACCTTCGAGAGCAGCTTCACGCTGCTCTCGCCGCACCCGCTCTCGCAGTTGTACGTGCCGGTGATCGCCTCACGGAACTGGTTGATGACGCAGGAGGAGACGCCGCCCGACGAGAGCGGCAGCGGCGAGCCGAAGGTCGTGCCGACGAGCTCCGAGCCGTCGACCGTGCAGTTCACGCCGTCGGCGCAGTCGAGCTTGGTCGTGACCTTCGCTTCGCGGGTCGCGACCGAGTCGTGCGCGATGCCTGTCCAGCCGGTGTCGAGGTCGGAGCCGCCGAGGCTCGTCACGGTGACGTTGAGCGCGGTGCCTTCGCACACGGTGCCGGTCGAGGTCGCGGTCGGTTCCGGCGTTGGCGCGACGGTGCCTTCGGTCTCGACCGGTGTCGTGGTCGGCTCGACGTCGGTCGCCCCCGGCGTCGCGGTCGGCGGCTTCGGGGTCACCGTCACTACGGGAGTGCCCTTGGGATCGTCGTTGTCGTTGTTGTCGTCACCACAGCCCGCGATGGCCAATGCCGCGACCATGGCGAGCGCGAAACATCTCGTCCGTGTGCTCATGAAAACTCTCCTCCTTGAGGGGTCGACCACTCCCGTTGGCGTGCGGGGCTCGATAGCAAATGGGTGATTTTTCTGTCAAGGAACGGCACTCGCCTTTGCCGGAAGTATGACGCTCGCGCAGCGTCCGAGGCAACGCGAACCTCCGCCGCGCGGCGGGGGAAGTATTCCGCACCGGACGTCGTCCGCCTTTCTTTCAATTTGGAATGCCCTGTGCTTAAGACTCGCCCCGCATGCGACCCGTGAAGCGATGGTTCGGCGCGGCGGCACTCGTGTGGATCGGATGCGTCGCGGCGGCGGACGTCGCCGGTGCGCAGTTCATCAAGAACGGCGACTTCTCGCAGGGATCCGCCGGCACCCCCACCGACTGGCGCATCGACCGCTGGGACACCAATACGGGCACGACGGAGTTCCTCTGGAAGGCTCCGAGCGGGTCCGAGCCGGGGCAGGCGGGCATTCGCAACACCAAGCCCAACGACGCCCGCTACGTGCAGGATCTGCACGTGAAAGAGGAGACCTGGTACCACATCGCGGGCAAGATCCGGACGGAGAACGTCGGGCAGGGGGCGATCGGGGCCTACCTCTCCCTGATGGAGGGGTTCCAGAACTCCCAGGATCTCAAGGGCTCGCAGGATTGGCAGCCGGTCGAGCTCTGGGTGAAGACCGAGAAGTGGCAGGACCGCCTCACTCTGGCGCTCCGCGTCGGCGGGTACAGCAGCCTCAATACGGGCGAGGCCTGGTTCTCCGACATCACCGTCGAGGCGGTCTCCGGCCCGCCGCCGAACGCGAAGAATGTCTATCAGCCGGCGTCGGGGGGCGGCGGCTTCGCGCCGCTCAGCCTCTGGGCCCTGATCCTGCTCCTCGGCCTCATGACGGCGGCGCTCTGGTACTACCTCCGGCCGCCGCCCGGCGGCGGCGATCGTGGCACGCCGGCGGAGAAGCTCGGGCTCCTCGCCTTCCTGCTCGCGCTGCTCGCGATCAAGATGGCCGTGGCGCCGCACTTCGGCTTCGACACCGATCTCGGCACCTACAAGGCGTGGGCGATACGCCTCGCCGACCGCGGCCCGGCGGATTTCTACGCCCCCAACTACTTCTGCGACTACCCGCCCGGCTACCTCTACGTTCTCTGGCTGCTCGGCAGCATCTACCAGGGGATGCACCTCGCGACCTCGGGGCCGCTCTCGACCCTCATCATCAAGATGCCGGGCCTGATCGCGGACCTCCTGTCGAGCGTGCTCCTCTACGCGCTGCTCCGCCCGCGCGCCGGGCAGCGGACGACCTGGCTCGTCGTGCTCGCGTACTCGCTGAATCCGGCGGTCATCTTCAACTCGGCGATCTGGGGGCAGACCGACTCGCTCTTCACGCTCGAGCTCTTCCTCGGGGCGCTCCTGCTCTTCGAGGGCCAGATCGCGTTCGGCTGGGCCGTCCTGATGATCGCCGCCATCACCAAGCCGCAGGCGCTGATCTTCCTGCCGCTCTTCGCGTCCTGGCGGGGCAACTGGGACCGGCCGGAGCGGCCGATCGTCGCCGCCGCCACGGGGCTCGCCGTCGCCGCGGTGCTCACGCTTCCCTTCGTCGAGCCGCTCGGACTCGCCGCCCACTACCAGAAGGGCGCCGCGTACTACGCCGAGACGTCGGTGAACGCCTTCAACCTGATGGCGATCCTCGGCGGCTTCCGGCAGTCCGATAGCGCCATCCTGCTGTTCATGAGCTACAAGGCGTGGGCCACCGCTCTGGTGGTCCTCTTCTTCGTCTATCTCGCCTTCCTGATCTACCGGCGCCGCGACGCCGAGATGTACGTGTACCTGATGTTCCTCTTGCCGCTCGGCTTCTTCATGCTGTCGACGCGCATGCACGAGCGCTACCTCTTCCCGTGCCTCCTCTTCCTGACGCCGCTCTTGCCCCGCCGCAAGCACCTGTGGGCCTTCTACGGCGTCCTCACCGCCACCTACTATTTGAACCTCTGGTACATCCTGCGGGCGTTGAACTCCGAGGTCTTCCTCGACAAGTACGATCCGTTCGGGATCGCGGTCTCGATCGTGAACGTCGGGCTCTTCGCCGCGGCGCTGGCCGAGGGCTGGCGGATGACGCGGCTGGCGCCCGAGCCCCTGCCGCTGCCGTGCGGCGACGGCGACACGACGCTCGCGCCCGCGGCTCCGGTGGTCGCGCGCGCGGCGGCGCCGGCGGCGAAGCCCGTGCCCGCGAGGGCGATGGCCAAGGCGGCGTCCGCAAAGGCGCGGGACGAGCGCGGGCCGGAGGACGTTCCCGCGGCGAAGCCCCGCGGCTGGGTGTCCTTGCCGCAGTGGGAGATCGAGGCGGGGGCGTCCTGCTATCGCATCACCCGGCGCGACCTCGCCCTCGCCCTCCTGCTGGTCGTCGTCGCCGGCGGACTGCGCTTCTGGAAGCTCGAGCAGCCGAACGAGCTCGTCTTCGACGAGGTCTACTTCGTCGAGCAGGGCAAGAACTACCTCCGCGGCAAGGAGTTCATGGACCCGCATCCGCCGTTCGCGAAGCTCGCGATCGGCGCCAGCGTGGCCCTCTTCGGAGGCGAGGCGAACGGCTACCGCATCTTCAACGCGGTGTGCGGCACGCTGCTCGTCGGCGTCGCGTACCTGACCGGCCGGAAGCTCCTCGGAGACGGCCTCGCGGCGTTCGCGACGGCGGCGGCCGTCGCGTTCGACGGGCTCTTCATCGTCGACTCGCGGATCGCCGTCATCGACATCTGGTACGTTACCTTCGGAGCGATCTCCTACCTCCTGTTGTTCCAGTATTTGCGGACGCCGCCGGTCGAGCGCCGCCCCGGGATCCTGGTGCTCCTCGGGCTCGCGCTCGGACTGAACCTCGCGAGCAAGCTCTTCATTCCCGCGTTCACCTGGATGACGGTGGTGTTCTTCCTCGCCGTCATCTCGGTGCACGCGGAGCGCTTGCACCGCAGCCGGCAGCCGCTGGCGCGCGGGCTCGCGCCCGCGGCGCTCGTCACGTGCGCGGCCGCCGCGATGTACCTGGCCGTCTTCCTGCCGCACTACTGGCTCGGCTGGTGGCACAGCATCTGGGACATCCCCAAGTACTTCAAGGACGTGGTCGGGTACGAGGCGGCGGTCGCCGACGCGACCCACCCCTACTCGTCGAAGTGGTACACCTGGCCGTTCCTGCTGCGGCCGGTCTGGTACCACTTCAAGGACGTCCCGAACGATCCGTCGCACGTGGTCGGCGTCTGGGGCGGCGGGAACCCGATCCTCTGGTGGGGCGGCTTCGCGGCGATCCTGGTCGCGCTCGCACGCGGCATCCGCGAGCGTCATTTCGCGAGCGTGTTTCTCTGCACCGCCTTCATCCTCCACTACATCGTCTGGTCGTGGATCGGTCGGACGCTCTTCCAGTACCACTATCTCCCGTCGCTCTACGCGAGCCTGCTCGCGCTCGGGATGGCGCTCGGGATGCTGTGGCGTGCGCCGGCCGACGACGGGTTCTGGGTCGGCGCCGGCGTCGCGCTCCTGGTGCCGCTGTTGCCGACCCTGATCGGGCCGTTCCCCCGCTGGGGGGTGCTTCTGTGGGCCGCGATCGCGGGCGTCTACGGCGCGGCGGTTGTCTACCGGCGGCTGCCGACGTTCCAGTGGCCGCCCGGCCGCGTCGTCGTGGTGGCGTACGGGGCGGTGACGATCGCGCTCCTCGTCTATTTCTATCCCCTCTGGTCCGGCATGCCGATCGGCCGGGACGGCTACAGCGTCCGCATGTGGTTCCAGAACGGGCCCGCCCGCTGGATCTAGGCAGGTTGCTGAAAAAGAGCCATCTGCTGCGTTGCTCGGTCGCTCACTGGTGCGGCGTAGCTTCCGCTACGCCTTCGCGTTCGCTCCCTCACGCCTTGCAACTGACCCTTTTTGAGCAACCTGCCGGGGGTGCCACTGGCGCATGGTGGGACGCTCGCTGCGCTCGCGTTCATCAATCGCATTGGGTGGATGGCCCCATTGTGCGAGTAAGAAACGAGTAAGAATGAATGCGCGGAGCGCAGCGAACGCGGAGGCGTAGCGAAGCTACGCCGCACCCGCTCTGAGCACGGCAAGTGAGCGACCGAGCAACGCAGCAGATGGCTCTTTTCCAGCGACCTACCAGGCGTCGCATCGCCGCGCTGGCCGTGTTCCTCGGTGTGACGGCGCTCTACTACGCGTCGAACCCGCGCCTGCCGGACGCGTACAAGCACCACGTGTACGTCGCCGACGCGTGGCTGCACGGCCGGCTCTGGGTGCAGGGCTACCCGGGGCACTATCACGACTGGATCACCGTGAACGGCCAGGTGCACTCACCGTTCGCGCCGACGCCGGCGATCCTGCTCGTACCGTTCGTCTGGTGGTGGGGCACCGCGTTCAACATGAACTTCTTCAGCATGGCGGTGGCGGGCCTGAACGCCATGCTGTGCTGGCTCGTGTTGTTGCGGGCCGGGGTCGGCGCGCGGCGTGCGGCGCTCGGCACGATGATCTTCGCCTTCGGCACCGTGAACTGGTTCTCCGCGGTCATCGGCACCACGTGGTTCCTCGCGCATCTCTGCGTCGAGCTCTTCCTGCTGTTGGCGCTGTTCGAGGTGTTCGGCCGGGGGCGGGCCTGGCTCGTCGGCGCGGCCTTCGGCTTCGCGATGCTGGCGCGCGCGAACGTCGCGACCGCCGCTCCCGGCGTGTTCCTCCTGTTGGTGCATCGCCACGCCGTCCGGACGAGCTTCTTCCGCTTCTGCGATGGGCGCGCGATCGTGCGCGGCCTGCTCTTCGGGCTCGGGTTCGCGTTGCCGATCGCGATCGAGCTCGGGCTGAACTACGCCCGCTTCGGGAACGCGTTCGACACGGGGTACGGCAAGGCCTCCGAGATCTACATGGCGGGGAAGAAATACGGCTGGTACGACTGGCACTACATCCCGCAGCACGTCCACATCGCGATCTTCAAGGGCTGGGAGTACATCGAGGAGTTCCCGTTCTTGAAGCCGTCGCCCGAGGGTCTGTCGATCCTGCTGACGAGCCCCGTGCTCCTCTACGCGTTCGCGGCCTCGCGGCGCGACGCGACGGTGCGCCTGCTCTGGCTCGCGACGGCGCTCACGGCGGCGGCGCTGATCCCGTACTTCTACCAGGGCTGGGTGCAGTTCGGGTACCGCTACCTGCTCGACGCGCTCCCGTACGTGATCGTGCTAGCCGCGATCGGCATGCGCGATCGCGGCTCCGGACCGCTCCTCTTCCTGGCCGAGTCGTCGGCGCTACTGAACGCGCTCGGCGTGTACTGGGGGAAGAAACTGGGCTGGTAGCGTGAAGCCCGGCGAGGGCGGCGTGACCGCGGCCGGGCCCGCGTCGCGGCGGAGCGCCAGCACGAGCTCGCTCTGGAACACGTAGGCCGTGTCCTCGAGCGCGAAGCCCCATTCGCGGCAGAGCTGGATCAGGCGGCCGCGGGTGTAGTGCGTGATGTGCTCGTCCTTGTAGCCCCCCGGCGCGAAGAAGCCGTAGAGCGGCTCGATCGTGCGCCAGCCGACGGTGTCGTAGTCGGGCGTGCCGAGGACGAGGAGGCCGCCGGGACGCAGCACGCGCCGCAGCTCGGCGAAGATGCGGTCGTCGTAGGGAATGTGCTCGATCACCTGCGAGCAGACGACGCAGTCGAAGGTGGCGTCGCGCACCGGCAACGCGAAGATCGATCCCCGGACGAGCGGCACGTCGTAGCGCCGCATGTAACGGAGCTTGTTGTGCAGGATGTCGAGCCCCACCACGTCGTTGATCGACTGCAGGATCACGCTCGAGCCGCAGCCGATGTCGAGGGTCTTGCCGGCGCCGCGCGCCCACGCGCAGATGATCTCGTGGCGCCGCCGCTGCCACCAGCGTTGCAGCGGGATCGGGCTGTAGAACGCGCGTTCGTCGTAGTCCGCCGACTCGATCGAGCTGCGAAGCTTCCACAGCCGGACGAAGGCCTTCAGGAACGCGACGCCGAACGCGACGATGCGCGCGTGCGACGACCCGCGCTCGCGCGGGTAGTAGGTGAAGGGGATCTCGATGATGCGCCACCCTTCGGCGTGGATCTTGACCAGGATCTCTTCCAGGACCTCGAAGTTGGTGCCTTCGAGATCGAGGCCCCGCACGGCGTCGGCGCGGTAGAGCCGGAATCCGCTCGAGAGATCGCGCACCGGCAGTCCGAGCCCGCGCGCGAAGAAGGCGTTCAGCACGCGCGACAGGATCAGGCGGTTGCGCGGCATGTACGCCACCCCGCCGCGGACGTAACGCGACGCGATCACCACCTCGGCGCGCTCGCGGCTGCGCCAGAGCTTCACGATGAAGTCCGGGTCGTGCGAGAGGTCGGCGTCGAGCGTCAGGATGTAGGTTCCGGCCGCGGTCGCGAGCCCCTCGCGGAGCGCGCCGCCGTATCCCGGCAACGTCTGGCGGATGACCCGGGCTCCGCCGGCCGCGGCCGCCTCGGGCGTACCGTCGGTGGAGCCGCCGTCGACCACCACCAGCTCGTAGGTGCAGCCGATCGCGCGCAGCACGCCGACGGCGCGCGGGAGGAGCCGTTCGACGTTCTCGCACTCGTTCAGGACCGGGAGGACGACGCTGAGATCGAGCGGCCGGGGCGCGGACATACGACGGCCGAGGCTAGCAAAGGACCGCTCGATCGTACACCGCGCGAATGCGAAGGAGCCGTTCGATGCACCGAATAGACTCGCCGACGGCGGGGTGGTACTTGAGGCGCGCGCGTGTCCCGTCTCCCCGGCATTTCGGCGTTCTTCCCCGCGTACAACGAAGAGGCAAACGTCGGCGCCATGGTCGAACGCTTGCACGGCGTCTTGCCGCGGGTGAGCGACGACTACGAGATCATCGTCGTCGACGACGGCAGCCAGGACCGGACCGCCGAGATCGCCGACGGCCTGGCGGCGGCCGACCCGCGGGTGCGCGTCGTGCACCATCCGCAGAACCGCGGGTACGGCGGCGCGCTCAAGTCGGGATTCGCCGCCAGCCGGAAGGCCTACGTCTTCTTCACGGACGGAGACGGGCAGTTCGACGTGAACGAGATCGAGAGGCTGCTGCCGTACGTGCCCGAGCACGACGTCGTGATTGGCTATCGCATCGACCGCGCCGAAGGCGGCCTCAGGCGGGTCAACGCCGGAGCGTGGAACTGGCTCGTGCGACGCCTCTTCGGCATTCCGTCGCGCGACGTGGACTGCGCCTTCAAGCTGTTCGACCGCCGGGTGTTCGACGTCGTGAAGCCCGAGGCCGAGGGCGCCATGATCAGCACCGAGATCCTCGCGCGCACGGTGCGCGCCGGCTTCCGGATCACCGAGGTGGGCGTCCATCACTTTCCGCGCCGGCACGGGAAGCCGACCGGGGCGAACCCTCTCGTGATCGCGCGGGCGTTCTATGAGCTCTTCAAGCTGTACCGGCGCATCACCCGCGAATCCGCCGCGCGAGGGTGATGCGCCGGGCTAGCTGACGACTCGCGGCAGCGAGCCGCGCAAAGAGCCCGGATGAAATCGTAGGCCACCGTGCTCGAGCGCTTCTCGCAGCGTCGCGACGGTGCCGCGAAAGAGCTCGGACCGTGCATTCAGTACGCAACGTCCCGCCTCGGCCGGCGGCAGGAGCTTCACCACCGCGCGAGCCGAGTCGAGAATGAGGTGCCAGCGATGCGAAAGTACGGCGGCATCCGGCGGCTCGCCGTCGAAATCCAGGGCGGAACTCGGTGACAGCCATCCCCGGATTTCCCCTGCGCGCATGAACGCTGCCCGGTCACCATGGCGCTCGATGTAGTCGAGAACTCGCAGCGTTTCCGTTTCGGTCGCGGGATAGTAGTCGGCTCGCAGAGACCACAGGCAGCGATCACGATAGTCGTCCACGAGCCGGCGGACCGCAACCTCGATTGCTTCCGCCTCCGGCCGCATGACGGCAACGGGAGCAGGCCCGCCGGCGGGGCGACAATGCTTCACGCGCCTGTCTGCTGCGTTTGCTAGGGACAGCTCGTCGCGATGCAGGTCCTCGTCGGGAGGACGATCGATCCGGGGCCCGGTAGGCCCGCGGCGGCGTTGACGGCGCCGCTCCGCGTTTCGCCGATGCAGAACGTTCCGACCTGGATCGGCCGCGTCTGACTCGGCGTGCCCGTGCGGGTGACCGGCCCGTTCGGCGCGCCAGCGGCATCGGTCGGTCCGAGGCAGCCGCGGGGCCTCGTCGAGCAGCCGTCGCCGTCCATGGGGCAGTCAGCGTCGGTCGTGCACGAGCGGAAGGTCTCGATCGCGCACAGCGAGTCGATGGGTCCGGCGTCGCACGCGCCCTCGCCGCCGCCGGCGACGCTGCAGACGCCGTCCTGGCACTGGTTCGGCTGGAGCTGGTTCGCGCAGTAGCAGGGCGCTCCGCTCGCCGCCGCGCCGACGCAGCTCGCCGCCGGGGCGAGCTCGCGGGTGCCGGTCGTGAGGTTCAGGGGGAGAGTCGAGCTGCCGATGTCGGCGCTCGCGCTCGGCGGGCAGTCGAAGCTCGTGTTCCCGAAGAACGGCGTCGTGCCGTCGGTGGTGCAGGGTTGGCCGTCGC
>JADLHM010000116.1 GCA_020848745.1 Deltaproteobacteria bacterium
AGGAGCCGCCGAGCAAGTTCTTCCGGCTGGCGCCCGGGCGCGAGGTGCGCCTGCGCTACGCCTACATCATCAAGTGCGAGCGCGTGGTGAAGGACGCGAGCGGCGCCGTCGTCGAGCTGCGGTGCACGTACGACCCGGAGACGCGCAGCGGCTCGCCGGCCGCCGCCCGCAAGGTGAAGGCGACGCTCCATTGGGTGTCGGCTGCGCACGCGGTGACCGCCGAGGTGCGGCTCTACGGCCGGCTGTTCACCGTGGAGGATCCGGACGCCGCCGACGATTGGCTCGCGACCATCGACTCCGAGGCGCTCACGGTGCTGCGGGACTGCCGGCTCGAGCCGAGCCTCGCCGACGCCGCGCCGGGGCTGCGCGTCCAGTTCGAGCGCCAGGGCTACTTCTGCGCCGACCCGGACTCCGTGCCGGGGGCGCCGGTGTTCAATCGCACGGTGACGCTGCGGGACACCTGGGCGAAGATCCAGGCCGGGCCGGGTCGCTGATTCGCGCCGCGGCGGCCGCCGGGCGCGCGGGCGCTGTGTCGCTTCGCGTGGCGCGTGGAGCCGCGCCGGGCGCGGTTTTCCGGATTCTCGCCGCGCGTCGGGAGCGCTACCCTGGAGGCATGTCGGGGGTGTTGGGGTCCCATCCATCGGGGACGCCGGCGGAAACGCCAGGGTTGTCGCCGCGTCTGCAGGGCCCCGATCATCGGCTGCGTCCGCACACGATCGGCGATTTCCACCATCTCGAGAAGCGGCTCGACGCGAGCCTGGTGCCCGCCGATCGCAGCCGCTTCGAGGTCGCGATCCGCCGCTCACTCGGCAACTGGATGTTCTTCGTTCCGGCGACGGTCGGCGTGCTCTGGCTCTCGACGGTGATCGTCGATCTCGCGACCGTCACGAGCGTGCTCCTGAGCGTGCTGGTGCTGGCGGCCGCCGTACCGTCGGCGGTGGCCGTCGCGCTCGCCGCGCCGCGCGTCGTCGTGCGTCCCTTCACCCGTCACGGCCGCGCGGGCTACTTCTGGTTCCTCATGACGACCGTGATGGAGGCGATCGATTGCGGCGTCTACGGGACGTGCCTCTTCCTCCTGGCGAGGGCCGGCGGCTTCACGCACGCGCTCCCGTCGCTGCCGTTCTAGCCCGCATTTCTCACCAGGTCCCTGCTGCGAGCGTCAATCGCACGCCACCTCAGGCCGTACTCGCGCCGCGCTCCTCAACGGACTGTCCAGTCCGCCTGCGTCGCTCGGCGCTCCGTTCGGCCCGATCTGGCGCACGCTTGACGCTCTCGCGACGTGGACCCGGTGAGAAATGCGGGCCCGGTCGTCGCGCCGCCGCGGTAGGCTACGGGCCGCCGAACCGGGTATAGGGAAGCGTGCTCCCTCTCCCGCGCCCGGGCACGTGCCGTGGCGTCCCCTCGCTGGTGCTCGTGCTCGTCCTGCTCGCCGCAGCCTCTGCGGCCGACGTCACGGCGAGCACGTGCACGACCGACTGCGCGCAGGCCGCGTGCACGGTCGGATGCGACGAGGGCGAGTTGCGCGACGCCGTCGCCAAGGCGAACGACTGCGTGGGCAGCGCCGCGTGGACCGGACGGACGATCACGATCGACGCCGGGACGCCGCCCTGCGCGATCGCGATGCGGAACGACGTGGCGGCCGCGAACGCCTATCCCGGCAGCTCCTGCGCGAACGATCCCGAGGCCTACTCGCTCTGCCTCAAGAACGACGGCATCAAGATCCGGGGCGGCAACGCCACGTTCGAGTACGTCGGCGCCGCTTCGTGCCGCCAGTGCGTCGACGAGTGTCCCGCGCCGCAACCGGCGCTCTTCACGCTCAAGGGCAGCGGCAACGCGCTCGAGGACTTCACGTATCGCTATTTTCCCGAAGGCCTGCACGTCCGCACCGGCGGCGGCCATACCATCGCGCGTGTGACGAGCGATCGCATCTGCGAGGACGCCGTGACGCTCGACATCACGGCGGGCACCGGCAACACGCTCGCCGACTCGACCTTCATCGGCAACCAACCCGCCGATCCCGATCACGCGTGCCTCCTCCCGACCGACGCGGCCGGCCCCTGCGGCACCGACAAGGCCATCCAGCTGAACGGCGGCGGCGTCACCGTCGTCCACAACACGATCACCACGATCAGCCAGCCCGTGCACGCCCAGGCCGGGGAACACGTGCTGCTCGGCAACAAGAGCGCGGGCAGCCCGAGCGACGACAACCTCTGCCAGTCGTACACCGTGACCGGGCCGGCCAAGGTGACGATGGCGTCGAACGAGATCGATCACTGCAAATTCGGCGTCCGCGTCGACGGCAGCGCGCTCGTGATCGCCGACGGCAACGTGATCACCAACCCCTGGGTCGCCGCGTTCGACGTGCGCGCCGCCGGGCGCCTGCGCGGCGCCGGCAACCGGCTGAAGACGCGTGCCGCCGGTTTCACGACCATCTCGAGCGTGCAGCTCGGGCTCGTCGTCGCGCGCAACGACGGGCGCGCGCGCATCGACCTCGGCGGTGGCGACTTCGGGGCCCTCTCGGTCGAGGACGGCCTGCCGTGCGCGAGCGGCGGCGCCTGCTCGGTCGGCGGCAATCGCTTCTGCTCGAGCGGCCGCGGCGCGCAGGTCGACGTGTGGAACGTCACGGATTGTCCGTGCCTGAACCAGCTCTGCAGCGGCGCGCTCGGGAACTGCACGAGCGGCAGCTGCGCGCCGCTCGCCGCCGACGGCACCTGCGAGGGCTCGGGCGGCGGCGGGGCCTCGGTCGGCGCGCGCAACAACTGCTTCCGCTCCGACGGCGGTCCGCTCACGGTCGTGCGCGACGCCGGCCTGTCGACGACCGCGACCGACGGCGCCGTCGAGTGTGCTCCCGATGCGTGCGATTTCTGACCGCCGGTCGGTCGCGTCCGCGCGGCGACCGGCCCGCGTCGTCGCCACCGTCGCGCTCGCGCTCCTCGTCGCGGCGATGCCCGCGGCTGCGGCGTGGACGACGCACGGTCCGGACGGCGGCGACGTCACCGCGCTCGCGGTCGACCCGACCGCGCCGGCGCACGTGTACGCCGGCACGGCTTTCGACGGCGTTTTCCGCAGCCGCGACGGCGGCGTCACCTGGGAGGCCGCCGGCGCCGGTCTCGGGAACCAGGTCGTGTACGCGCTCGCGACCGACCCGCTCGTCGCCGACGTGGTCTACGCGGCGACCAACGACACCGTCTTCAAGAGCACCGACGGCGCGGTCACCTGGCAGGCGCGCCGGAACGGGCTGACGCGCACGGGCGTGACCGCGCTCGCGGTCGACCCGACCGACCCCGGCGTGCTGTACGTCGGCATCGCGGGCACGGCCGGGGGCGGCGTCTTCCGGAGCGCGGACGGCGGCGCCACGTGGACGCTCCGCGAGACGGGGTTGCCGCCGAGCGTCACCGTGCGTGCCCTCGCCGTCGATCCGATCTCGCCCACGGTCGTGTGGGCGGGGACCGTCGGGAACGGCGTCTACAAGAGCGTCGATGCCGGGGCGTCGTGGGCGGTCTTCACGACCGGCGTCGGCAAGCAGACCGTGCTCGCGCTCGCGCTCGACCCGACGACGCCCGCGACCGTCTACGCCGCGACCCTCGGCGGCCGTGGCGTCTACAAGACCAGCAACGGCGGCACCACCTGGGCCGGTGCCAACGTCGGCCTCGGGAGCACGCGCGTGTTCGCGCTCGCGATCGATCCCGCGGCGCCGGCCACGCTCTACGCCGGGACGTTCGGCGGCGCCGTCGCGCGTTCCAGCAACGGCGCCGCTACGTGGGCGGCGTTCGCGACCGGCATCGTCGGCACCAACGTCGGGAGCCTCGCGATCGACCCCGCGACGCCGACGCGGGTCTACGCCGGCACCCCCGGCGCCGGGGTCTTCCGCGCCGATGGCGAGCAGTGGACGGCGGCGAGCGTCGGCCTCGATGCGACGCGGATCGCGAGCCTCGTCGCCGCCGACGGCGCTCCGACGCCGCTCGTCGCCGCGATCGAAGGCGGCGGCGTCGCCGCGAGCGGCGACGCGGGTGTGACGTGGGCGCCGGCGAACGCCGGGCTCCCGACCACCCGCGTCGCCGTGCTCGCGCGCGACGCGACGACGCCCGGACGGCTCTACGCCGCGGGCAGCGGCGTCTTCCGGACCGACGACGGCGGCGCCAGCTGGACGACGGTCGCTGCGGCCTTCGACTTCGGGCCGACCGCCCTCGTCGTCGACGCCGCCGACCCGGCCACGCTCTACGCCGGGACGCTCCTCGGCGGCGTACAGCGCAGCGGCGACGGCGGCGCGACGTGGCAGGCGGCGAACGACGGCCTCGCGCGCACCGACGTGCTGACGCTCGTCGCCGACCCGACGACCCCCGGCGTGCTGTACCTCGGGCTCGACACCGGTGGCGTCGCGAAGAGCACGGACGGCGGCGACTCCTGGGGCGCGACCAGCCTCGTCGACGTGAGTGTACGCGCGCTCGCCGTCGACCCGACCGATGGCAGCGTCGTCTATGCCGGCACGCTCGTCGACGGCGTCTTCAAGAGCACGGACGGCGGCGGCAGCTTCGCGCCCGCGAACGTCGGTCTCGGCAGCCGCGACGTGTACACGCTCGCGATCGATCCCGCGGACCCCGCGATCGTCTGGGCCGGGACCGGGCGCGACGGCGTCTTCCGCTCGACCGACGGCGGCGCGACCTGGTCGCCGTTCGCGCTCGGCTTGCCGCCGACGCGGATCTCGACCGTGGCGCTCGACCCGCTTGCGCCCGCCGTCGCTCACGCGGCGACGCGCGGCGTGTGGACCTTCGCGCCGGGATGCGCGGCGCCCTGCGGCGTCTGCGAACGCTGCGACGCGCTCGCGGGGTGCGTCGGCGCGCCGCGGCAGGACTGTCGCGCGCCGCTCGTTCCCGAGGCCGGCGACCTCACCATCGTGAACAAGGCGCGCGCCGCGAGCGACGCGTTCGGTTGGCGCTGGCGGAAGGGCGCGGCGACGCCGGCGGCGGCCTTCGGCGATCCGCTCGCGACCGACGCCTACCTGCTCTGCGTCTTCGACGAGTCGACGCCGACGGCGCGGCTCCTCCTCGGGCGCGCGATCGCACCGGGTGGTCTCTGCGGCCGGCGGCCGTGCTGGAAGGGGCTCGGTCGTCCCGCCGGCACGAAGGGCTTCCGCTACTCCGACGTGAAGGGCACCGCCGGTGGCATCACGAGCGTCACGCTCGCGCCCGGCATCACCGGGAAGGCCAAGATCGCCGTGCGCGGCAAGGGGGCGGGGCTCGGCCTCATGCCGCTACCCGCGCCCGTGCCGCTGCGCGTGCAGCTCGGCGTGCCCGGCGGGACCTGTTTCGACGCCCGCTACGCGCCGGCGGGAGTCCGGAAGAACGACGCGGCCCGCTTCCGCGCCAAGTCGACTCCGTAGAGAGATGGGAATCTCTGCTCCGCCGCGATCCATCGGCCAAGGGTTCCGGCTTCCGGTTGCCGCGCGGTGCGGGTCTCAGTAGGTTCCCCGCGATCCGTTCTCCGGATCGACACGGCTTCGTCGGAAGGAGCGTTCGATGGCATGCGCCAGGTTGCTCGCGCTGGGTGGTCTCTTCGCGTCGTTGCTGGCGCTCGTCGACGCGGCGTGGGCGCAGGGATACCGTCCGCCCGCGTATCCGGCGCGGTCGATCCGCTGCGAGTCGGAGTCGCACGAGCACGCGTATTGCCGCACCTATGCGCAGGGCCGCGTGCGGCTCGAACGTCGCCTCAGCAAGGCGCCGTGTCGCGAGTACGACACCTGGGGCGCCGATCGCGACGGCGGCGGCGTCTGGGTCCGCGAAGGGTGCCGCGCGACCTTCACCGTCGTGCCGTGGGGGAGCGGCCCGATCCGCCCCGGCCCGGGCGCAGGGCCGGTCGGCGTCTACCGCATCACCTGCAAGTCGGATCGCTTCCGCCCGAAGTACTGCCCGATGCCGCAATGGGGCTGGGTCCGCCTCGAGCGGCGCCTGAGCGACGCTCCCTGCCGCCAGTACGACACCTGGGGCAGCGACGGCGGCGGCATCTGGGTCGATCGCGGCTGCGCGGCGACCTTCTCCGTCCGGTACTGACGCCGCCGCGGCCGCGCCGCCCTCCGAACGGAGCGCGCGGCATCTCACGAGGCGACGGCCCCGGCGCGCGGCGGAGGCGGGTCACCCGCCGAGATAACTCGCCGTCGTCCACACCCAGCCGGTGGTCACCGCCGTGAACGAGCCGAGCGCGATCGCGAGGCGCCACCCCGTGCCGAGATCCACCGCGGGATCGACCGCCTGCCAGAGGAAGAGCTGCGGGTTCATCCAGGAGCCGGCGACCAGGCACCAGGCGGCGCCGGAGGGTACGCCGGGGTGCACCGCCGCGACTCCGAGCTGCAGCGCGCCCATGAAGAGGTTGTCGAGATGGCATTGGAGGACCCGCTTTCGGCTCCGGAACGGGCCGAGCTCGGATCGTCCGCTCGCGAACCCCGCCATCACCCATCCGAGCAGGACGCCGAAGGTCGCCTGCACCATACCGGAGGCGGCGACGAGGTGTGCGCCATCCATCGGCGGAACGCGACAGCACACCGCCGGCTCCACGGAAGCGCGCCGGTGGAGGCGGCGGCCGCGCAGCCGTCCGTGGTTGACTCTTCGAGTGGTTACTCTAAGAGTCCCGACTCATGGCGTACTCGCTCTCCGAAGTCGTCCAGCACTCGGGCGTCCCGGTCGACACGATCCGCTACTACCAGACGATCCGGCTGCTGCCCGGACCGGCGCGCGAGGGGCGAAACGCGGTCTACGACGACGCGCACCTCGATCGCCTGCGGCTCATCCGGTCGATGGCGTCGCGCGGGTTCTCGCTCCGGGTCATCGCGATGCTGCTCGAGAAGGGCGAGCGCACGGAGTCCGACCGTGCGCTCCTGACCGCGATCGAGGAGGAGTCGACCGAGCCCGGCTACGACAGCGCGGCGGCGGCGACGCAGCTCGGCGTCCCGCACGCGCTCCTGGCCTCGGTCGAGCGCGCCGGCCTCGCCGAGGCGCAGGAGCAGGCCGACGGCTCGCGCCGCTACAGCGAAGGCGACCTCCGGGTCGCGCGCGGCGCGTTGAAGATCCTGGGCTACGGCTTCCCGCTGACGCGCCTCCTGGCGCTCGCCGTGAAGCACGACCGCTCGATCCGCAAGACGGTCGACGGCGCGATCGACCTCTTCGATCAGTACGTCCGCAAGCGCACCCGCGGCAGTGAAGCCGACCCCGAGGCCGTGGGCGCCGCGTTCAAGGACATCCTGCCGCTCGTGACGGCCCTCGTAGCGCACCACTTCCAGCGCGTGCTCGTGAACCGCGCCCTCAAGCGCCTGAAGAAGAGCGGCGAGCGCGGGCCCCTCGAGGTCGCGCTCAAGGTCGCCTCCGCGACGCGACTCGGCGTGCGCTGGCAGTGAGTGCCCTCGCATGAGCCTTCCCGCGGCCGACGACAAGCGCGCGGTCGTCGAGGCGATGTTCGACCGCATCGCCCCGCGCTACGACCTCATGAACCGCCTCATGACCTTCGGCATCGACCGGGGGTGGCGGCGGCAGGCGATCGCGTCGCTCGCGCTGCGTCCGGGTGAGCGTGTGCTCGATCTCGCCTGCGGCTCGGGCGACCTCGCGGCGGCCGCTCTGGAGGCGGGCGGACGCGTGATCGGGGTGGATTTCTCCGCGGGCATGTTGCGCGCTGCCCGGGCGCGCCGCCTCGGCTGCGGGCTCGTGCGCGCCGACGCGCTCGCGTTGCCGCTCGCGGACGCGTCGATCGACGCCGTCGTCTCCGGATTCGCGCTCCGCAACTTCGTCGACCTCCGGGCGGCGCTCGCGGAGAGCGCGCGCGTCCTGCGGCCGGGCGGCCGGATCGCGCTCCTCGAGGTCGATCGGCCGGCGAGCGCGCTCCTGCGCTTCGGTCACGCGATCTACTTCCGCCGCATCGTGCCGCTCCTCGGCGCGCTCGTGGCCGAGCGCGACGCGTACACGTACCTGCCGGAGTCGACCGCCTATCTTCCCGACGAGCCGACGCTCCGCGCGCAGCTCGCCGCGGCCGGGCTTGGCGCGATCAAGAAGCGCTCGCTTCTCGGCGGCGCGGCGCAGCTCGTGACCGCGGCGCGGACGGGCGAGGCGGCGGAGCCGGCGGCGAGCGACTCGCCGGAACGAGCGCGGCATGCGTGAGGTCGGCGCCCTCCGCGCCCGCACGCGGGTCGTCGCCGACCCGGGGGACCTGTTGGCGCTCGCGGCGCGCTTCCCGGCGTCGCCGCTCGTTTTCTGGGAGCATCCGGCGGGCGGCCACGCGATGCTCGCGGTCGGGGTCGCGCGCGAGATCCGCGCGCGCGGCGCCGAGCGGTTCGCCGTCGCGGCGGCGGCGGCGGCGCGCGTGCTCGCGACCGTCGAGCGGGAGGGCGGGACGCCGGCGGAACCGCGCATGCTCGGCGGCTTCGCGTTCTCCGACACGCCCGGTCCCGACCCCGCGTACCCGCCGGCGCGCGTCGTGCTGCCGCGCCTCCTCTGGACGCGCGCGGCCGGCCGCACGACGCTCACGGAGGTCTGGGAGGCGGGCGACGAGCCGCCGGGCCCCGCCGCCGCGGGAGCTCTGGCGGCCGCGGTCGCCGACGGCTCCGTGCCGCGTCTGTACGCGCCGGCGCTCGGGGCGGAGGAGCGCGAGGCATGGCGGGGGCGCGTCGCGCGCGCGCGCGCGCTCATCGACGAGGGCGCGGCGCGGAAGATCGTTCTCGCACGGCGGCGGCGCCTCGTTGCGGACCGCCCGATCGACGCGGCGGCGATGCTCGCGCGCGCGCGCGCCGCGCGTCCCGGCTGTTTCAACGTCTGGGTGCGCCCGCGGGGCGGCGCGAGCCTGATCGCGTCGACGCCGGAGCTGCTCGTCCGGCGCCGCGGCGCCGACATCGCGGCGAGCGCGCTCGCCGGGTCCGCGCCGCGGGCGGCGGACCGGGGCGAGGACGAGCGCCTCGCGGCGGCGCTCCTCGCGTGCGCCAAGAACGGCCGCGAGCACGCGCTGGTTGTGCGCGCGGTGCGCGACGCGCTCGCGGCGGTCGGCGCCGAGGTCGAGCCGCCCCCGCGCCCGGAGATCCTGCGGCTTCCCGAGGCGCAGCACCTCGCGACGCCGGTGCGCGCGCGCGCGTCGCGACCGCGCTCGGCCTTCGCGCTCGGCGGCGCGCTGCACCCGACGCCCGCCGTGTGCGGAGTCCCGGCCGCGGTCGCGCGCGCGCTCATCGAGCGCGAGGAGCCGGCGCGCGGCTGGTACACCGGCGCGCTCGGCTGGACGGATGCCGCCGGCGACGGCGAGCTCGTCGTGACGCTCCGGAGCGCGCTCGTCGACGGCGCGGCGCTCGAGCTCTGGGCCGGCGCCGGCATCGTCGAGGGCTCGGACGCCGACGCGGAGCTCGCGGAGACCGAGGCCAAGATGCGCGCGCTCGTGGCGCCGTATCTCGCGCCGGCCGGCGCGATCGCTGGCGCCGACGCGCCGGCCGCGGATGCGGCGGCGGGAGCGTGATGACCGAGCCGACCGCCAACGCGCGCGCCATGCGGGTCTTCGCGGGCGCGCTCCGCGCCGCCGGCGTGACCGAGATCTGCATCTCGCCGGGCTCGCGCTCGACGGCGGCGGCGCTCGCCGCCCTCCGGGCGGGGCTCCGGCCATGGGTCGTGACCGACGAGCGCGCCGCCGGCTTCTTCGCGCTCGGCATGGCGCGCGCGAGCGGTCGTCCCGCGGCCCTCCTCTGCACCTCGGGCACCGCCGCGGCGAACTACTTGCCGGCGGTCGTCGAGGCGTCGATGGCGGAGATTCCCCTCGTCGTGCTCACGGCCGATCGCCCGCCGGAGCTCCGCGACTGTCACGCGGCGCAGACGGTCGATCAGGTCCGGCTGTACGGCACGCACGCGCGCTGGAGCGTCGATGCGCCGGCGCCGGGCGCGGGCGTCGACCTCGACGCGTACTTCCGGACGCTCGCGCTGCGCGCCGTCGCGGCCGCGACCGAGGCGCCGCGCGGACCCGTGCACGTGAACCTCCCGATGCGGGAGCCGCTGCTCGACGTCGCGGACGAGCGCGACCGGCACGCCGCGCCGCGCGGCGAGGACGCTGAAACCCCGCCGCGCGTGCACGCGGCGAGCGGAGCGCCGTCGTCCGAGGCGGTCGCTTCTCTCGCGGCGGCGCTCGCGGGGCGGCCGCGCGGCGTCGTCGTGTGCGGACCGGCGGCGGCGCGCGACGCCGCGGCCGCCGCCGCGCTCGCGCGCCTCGCCGACCGGCTCGGGTGGCCGCTCCTGGCGGACCCGTTGTCGGGGCTGCGCTTCGGCCCGCACGACCGGACCGCGGTCGTCGACGCGTACGACGCGTTGCTGCAGGGCGGGGCGCTCGACGTCGCCTGGCGTCCGGAGGCCATCCTGCACTTCGGGACGCCGACGGTCTCGGCCGCGCTGCAGCGCTTCCTCGCGGCGGCACGCGCGCCGCTCCACGTCGTCACGGCGCCGCCGGGCCGCTGGCCGGATCCGCTCTTCGCCGCGACCGACCTCGTACGTGCCGACCCGCGCGCGCTCGCCGACGCGCTCGCCGCCGCGGTGCCCGCCGGGGCGACCGATGCGGCGCGCCCCTGGCGCGCCGCCTGGCATGCCGTGGCCGGTCGAGCCCGCGCCGCGCTCGACGCGCTCCTCGCCCGCGAGCCGACGCTCTTCGAGGGAGCGGTCGTCGCTGACGTGGCGCGCGCGCTCGGCGACGGCGCGATGCTCCACGTCGGCAACAGCCTCCCGGTCCGCGCCCTCGACACGTTCGTCGGCGGCGGGTCCGCGGCGCTCCGGATCGGCTGCAACCGCGGCGCGAACGGCATCGACGGCGTGGTCGCGACGGCGCTCGGGGCCGCCGCGCTGGCCGAGGGCCCGACCGCGCTCGTCGTCGGGGACCTGAGCTTCCTCCACGACCTCGGCGCGCTCCAGATCGCGGCGCGCCATCGCGTGCCGCTGCTCGTGGTGGTCGCGAACAACGACGGCGGCGGCATCTTCTCCTTCCTGCCGCAGGCGGGGCTCGACGCGCAGACGTTCGAGACGCTCTTCGGGACGCCGCACGGCCTCGAGCTCGGCGGCGCCGTCGCGATGTGCGGCGGACGATACGCGCGCGCGACGAGCCGCGCCGCGCTCGGCGCCGCGGTCGACGCCTGGCGCGCGGCGCCGACGTTCACGGTCGTCGAGGTGCCGATCGAGCGGGCGGCGTCGCGCGCGCTGCATGCGCGGCTCGTTGCCGAGGCATGCCGGGCGGCCGCCGGCGCGACACTCGCCGCCGCCGCTCTCGGTGCGCGCGTCACGGGGGCGCGGTGATCCGGCGCGTCGAGATCGCCGCGGGGACCGTGACGCTTGCCGACGAGCGCGCCGTCCGCGCGTCCGCGCGCCGTGCGCCGCGTCCGCTCGTGCTGCTCCACGGCTTCACCGGGAGCCACGCGAGCTGGGCGGCCGTGCCGACCGCCCTCCGACCGGCGCGCCGCGTGATCGCGATCGACCTCCCGGGCCACGGCGCGACCGTCGTCGGCGACGCCGCGTTCGACTGGAGCCTCGGTGCCGCGGCCGACCTCGTGGCGGCGACCCTCGCCGCGCTGCGCGTCGACGCGGCGGACGTGCTCGGCTACTCGATGGGCGGGCGCGTCGCGCTCGCCCTCGCGCTCGCGCACCCGGCGCGCGTCGGACGCCTCGTGCTCGAGAGCGCGTCGGCCGGGCTCGCGAGCGCCGCCGCGCGGGCGCGCCGGCGCGCCGCCGACGCCGCGCTCGCGGCGGCGATCGAGCGCGACGGCGTCGCGGCGTTCGTGCGCCGCTGGGAACGACTGCCGCTCTTCCGCTCGCTCGCGTGCCAGCCCGGGCCGGTGCGGGCCGCGCTCCGCCGCCAGCGCCTCGCCTGCGACGCGGCGGGGCTCGCGGCGAGCCTCCGCGGCATGGGTCTCGGCGCTCAACCCTGGCTCGGGGCCCGGATCGGCGCGCTGCCGATGCCGGTCCTGTTGCTCACGGGCGAGCGCGACGCCAAGTTCACCCGCATCGCGGCTGGGCTCCTGCCCCGCTTTGCCGACGCCACACACGAGATCGTGGCCGGGGCAGGGCACCTGCCGCATCTCGAGCAGACCGCGCGCTTCCTGCGCGTGGTCCGCGACTTCCTCGCCGGCGGCGCGCGCCGCCGCGAGCCACTTCCACGAGGAGAAGAAGCATGACGATCGATTGGCGCACCGTCCGCGCGTACGAGGACATCACCTACCAGCAGGCCGAGGGCATCGCGAAGGTCGCGATCAACAGACCCGAGGTGCGCAACGCCTTCCGCCCGCAGACCGTCATGGAGTTGATCGACGCGTTCGCTCGCGTGCGCGAGGATTCCGCGGTCGGCGTGGTGATCCTGACCGGCACCGGAACCGAGGCGTTCTGCAGCGGCGGCGACCAGCGCGTCCGCGGCGCCCAGGGCTACGTCGGGAGCGACGGCGTGCCACGTCTCAACGTGCTCGACCTGCAGCGCATGATCCGGAGCCTGCCGAAGCCGGTGGTCGCGATGGTCGCGGGCTACGCGATCGGCGGCGGACACGTGCTGCACCTCGTCTGCGACCTCACGATCGCCGCCGACAACGCCGTCTTCGGGCAGACCGGTCCGCGCGTCGGGAGCTTCGACGCCGGCTTCGGGGCGTCGTACCTGGCGCACCTCGTCGGCCCGAAGAAGGCGCGGGAGATCTGGTTCCTCTGCCGCAAGTACTCGGCGAGCCAGGCGCTCGCGATGGGGCTCGTGAACGAGGTCGTGCCGCTCGCCGAGCTCGAGGCGACCACCGTGCAGTGGTGCCGCGAGATGCTGGCGCTCTCGCCGATGGCGCTGCGGTGCCTCAAGTCCGCGTTCAACGCGGAGACCGACGGCATGGCCGGCATCCAGGAGCTCGCCGGCAACGCGACGCTCCTCTTCTACATGAGCGAGGAGGCGCAGGAGGGCCGCGACGCGTTCAAGGAGCGCCGTCCGCCCGACTTCTCGCGCTTCCCGCGGTTGCCGTGAGCGAGCCCGCGATCTCGACGGCGTCGCCGCGCGGCCCGCACGCGGCGGCGCCCGCGCGGCCGTCGCGCCTGGCGCCGTGGCTCGCGGCGGCGCGTCCGCGCACGCTGCCGGCGGCGATCGTGCCGGTGGTCGTCGGGCTCGCGCTCGCCGCGCGTACGCACGCGCTCGACGTCGGGGTCGCCGGGGTGACGCTCGTCGCCGCGCTCCTGATTCAGGTCGGGACGAACCTGGCGAACGACTACTACGACTTCGTCGCGGGCGCCGACACGCACGAGCGTCTCGGCCCGCAGCGCATCACGCAAGCTGGCCTCGCCGCGCCGGCGACGGTGCGCGCGGCGGCCTTCGCCGTGCTCGCGGCGGCCGGGGTCGCGGGCGCGTACCTCGTCGCGATCGGCGGCTGGCCCATCCTGCTGATCGGCCTGGCGTCGCTCGTCGCCGCGGTCGCGTACACGGGCGGACCGTTCCCGCTCGCGTACCGCGGGCTCGGCGACCTCTTCGTCTTCGCGTTCTTCGGCATCGTCGCGGTCGCCGGGACCGTTTGGCTGCAGACGGGCGTACTCGGCGCGCCGGTGCTGGTGCTGTCGCTGCCGGTCGCGTGCCTCGCCACCGCGATCCTCGTCGTCAACAACCTGCGCGACATCGCGACCGACGCGCGCGCCGGCAAGCGGACGCTCGCGGTGCGGCTCGGCGCGTCGGCGACGCGGGCCGAGTACGCGCTGTTGGTGGCGGCGCCGTACGTCGTCGTCGGTGCGGTCGCGGCCACCACGGGGTCCGTCGGGCTGCTGCTGCCGTTCGCGACGGTGCCGCTCGCCGTCCGCGAGGTGCGGGCGCTTTTGCGGCGCGCCGGCGCCGAGCTGAACGCGAGCCTCGCGGGCACGGCGCGGCTCCACCTGCTCTTCGGCGTGCTGCTCGCCGCGGGCCTCCTCGCGTGAACGTCGCCGCCGCGCGCGTCGAGCCGTTCGTCCTGGCGCTCCGCCACCCGCTCGCGACGGCGCGTGGCGCGGTCGCGGAGCGGCGCGGCTTCCTGCTGCACGTCGTGAGCCGGGACGGCCTCGCCGGGTGCGGCGAGGCGAGCCCGGCGTACTGGCTCGGCGAGGGATCGCTCGCGGCCACGGCCGCCGGTCTCGAGCGCATCATGAAGCGCCTCCGTATGCGCCCGCCGCTCGCCGTGCTGCGGGACGCGTTCGACGCCGACGCGCTCGGCGTGCCGCCCGCGGCGGCGTGCGCGCTCGACGGCGCGCTCCTCGATCTCGAGGCGCGCGAACGCGGGACGGCGGTCGCGGCGCTCTTCGGCGCGGAGCCGTCGGCGACGGTCGCGGTCGGTGCGCTGGTGGGCGGGCCGACCGCGGAGGCGGCCGGAGACGAGGCCGCGGCGGCGGTGGCGGGCGGTTTCGGCACCGTGAAGCTCAAGGTCGGCGCCGCGGCGCTCGCCGACGACGTCGCGCGCGTCGCGGCGGTCCGGGCGCGCGTCGGCGCGGGGGTGCGTCTGCGGCTCGATGCCAACCGCGCCTGGACGATCGGCGAGGCGTCCCGCGCGCTCGCCGCCTTCGAGCCCTACGGCGTCGAGTACGTGGAGGAGCCGCTGCGCGAGTTCGATCCCATGGCGTTCGCCGCGCTGGCGGGCGCGACGCCGGTGCCGCTCGCGGTCGACGAGTCGCTGCGAGGCGCGGTCGACGTCGTGCGGCTCGCCGCGGCGGGGGCGCGCGTGCGCGTGGTGCTGAAGGCGGCACGCCTCGGCGGGCCGTCGCGCGTCATCGCCATCGCGGGCGACGCGACGCGCGCCGGGCTGCCGGTCGTCGTGACCGACGCCATCGAGAGTGGAGTCGGGATGCGCATCGCGGCGCACGTCGCGGCGGTGTGCGCGGCGCGCGGCGCCGTCCCCGCCGCGGTCGGCCTCGGCGGCGCGCAGCTCGCGCCGGCGGAAGAGGCGCTGCGCGTCCCCGCGCTCCGCGTCGACGGGCCGGGATTCGCCGTGACCCCCGCGGAGGCGGCCGGCGCCCCGTCCGAGGCGATGCGTGGGTGACCCGCCGGCGGACGTCGCGGCGCCCTGGCTCGTCGAGCGGGCGCGGCGCGATCCCGAGCGGCTCGCCCTGATCGTCGCGGGCGAGCACGTTACGTGGCGCGCGCTGGCGGCGCGGGTCGAGCATGCGGCGAGCGCGCTCGTCGGGCTCGCCGTCGGGCGCGGCGATCGGGTGGCGTTCGCGACGGCGGCGTCGCTTCCCGCCGTCGCCCTGGTCCACGCGGCGCAGCGGATCGGTGCGGTGCTCGTGCCGCTCAATACCCGGCTCGCGCCGCCCGAGATCGCGGCGATCGTGGCGCACGCGGAGCCGGCGGTCGTGGTGCACGACGCGGCGCACGCGGCCGCGGTCGCGGAGGTCGGCGCGCCGCGCGTCGACGCGGCGACGCTCGAGGCGGGCGGCGCTGGACCCGCGCCGCCGCCGGCGCCGTTCGACGCCGCGGCCGCCGCCACCATCGTCTACACCTCCGGGACCACCGGGCGGCCGAAGGGCGTCGTGCTGTCGCATGCCAATCACCGGGCGAGCGCGGCGGCATCGCGCGCCGGGCTCGGCGTGGAGCCCGCCGACCGCTGGCTCTGCTGCCTGCCGCTCTTCCACGTCGGCGGGCTCTCGATCGTGACACGGAGCGTGCTCGACGACGTGCCGGTGGTGCTGCACGACCGCTTCGACGCCCGCGCCGTGTGGCGCGCGGTCGCGGCCGAGCGCGTCACGCTGCTCTCGCTCGTGCCGACGATGCTGCGGCGGCTCCTCGCCGAGGTCGAGGCGATGCCGCGTGTCCACGCGCTCCGCTGCGTGCTCGTCGGCGGGGCGGCGCTCGACCCGGCGCTCGACGCGCGGGCGCGCGCCCGGGGCCTCCCGATCGGGGCGACCTACGGCCTCACCGAGGCGGCGTCGCAGGTCGCGACGGCCGGCGTCGACGACGCGCCCGGCGACGTCGGCCGCCCGCTCGCCGGCACGCGCGTGCGCATCGTCGACGCCGGCGCCGACGGCTGCGGCGAGATCCTGGTGGCGGGTCCGACGGTGATGGCCGGCTATTTCCGAGATCCGGAGGCGACGGCGGCCGCGCTCCGCGACGGGTGGCTCCATACCGGCGACGTCGGCCGCCTCGACGGCGATGGTCGGCTGCGCCTGCTCGACCGTCGCATCGACCTCGTGGTGAGCGGCGGCGAGAACGTCTATCCGAGCGAGGTCGAGGCGGTCCTGCTCGCCCATCCGGCGGTCGCGGAGGCGGCGGTGTACGGCGTCGACGACGCGGAGTGGGGCCGGCGCGTCGAGGCGGCGGTCGTGCCGCGCGCGGGCGCCGCGATCGACGAGTCGGCGCTCCGCGCCTGGTGCCGCGCGCGTCTCGCCGGCTACAAGACGCCGCGCGCGATCGTCGCGGTGACGAGTCTGCCGCGAACGGCGTCCGGGAAGCTCCGCCGTCACGCGCTCGCCGCCGCCGCGGGCGCGGCGCGCTGACGCCGCATCCGAATCACGGTTCGCAGACTTGGGAATCGCCGTCATCGGGCTGTGGCGGCGACGGGAAGGACGCGGGGAGGTCGGCGCCGTCGCGCGGCGCGCGCGGAGCGCCCGGCGCCTTCCGCCACATGGAGCGCCGAGATTGGAACGAAACGTGCTTTCCATGCGGCCATGACGATCGATCCGGCGACGGGCGCGCGGGCGCTTCTTGGAGGCGCTGCCATCGGCGCGAGCGCGATCGCGTTCCTGGCGGCGGCCGGCCGGATCGCCGGGGTGAGCGGCATCGTCGGCGGCCTGCTCGCGCGGCCGAGCGCCGAGAGCGTGTGGCGCGCGGCGTTCGTGGCGGGGCTCCTCGTCGGCGGGGCGATCGTGCGTGGGATCTTCGCCGATCCGTTCCGGGGGCTCGCGGCGACGCCCTTCGCCGTGCTCGTGCCCGCCGGGTTGCTCGTCGGTTTCGGGGCGAGCCTCGGCAGCGGCTGCACGAGCGGTCACGGCGTCTGCGGCGTGAGCCGCGCGTCGCCGCGCTCGATCGTCGCCACGATCACCTTCATGCTGGCGGCCGCGGCGACGGTGTACCTGGCGCGCCATGCGTTCGGGGGGTTCCGGTGACCGGCATCGCCGCGTTTTTCGTGGGGCTCGCGTTCGCGCTCGGGCTCGGGCTCGGAGGCATGACGCAGCCGGCGCGCGTTCTCGGATTCCTCGACGTCGCGGGCGACTGGGATCCGAGTCTGGCCCTCGTCATGGCGGGCGCGATCGGTGTGTACGGCACGGCCTTCCCGTTCGTGCTGCGGCGCCGGCGTCCCCTCCTCGCCGCGGCGTTCCAGGTGCCGACGCGGCGCGACGTCGACGGGCGTCTCGTCACCGGCGCGCTGGTCTTCGGCGTCGGCTGGGGGCTCGCCGGCCTCTGCCCCGGGCCCGCGCTCGCCGCGCTCGCGAGCGGCGACCTCCGTGCCGTGATCTTCGTGGCCGCGATGCTGAGCGGCATGGCCGCGCACCGCCTCGCGGAGCACCGCGCCGCGGCCGCCGCGGCACGTACGCACGCGCCGAGCGCCGGCGCGGGTGTCGGGAGGTCTCATGACGCGTAAGCGGGTGCTGATCGTCGGCGGCGTCGCCGGCGGGGCGTCGTGCGCGGCGCGCCTGCGCCGCCTCGACGAGGATGCGGAGATCGTGCTCTTCGACCGGGGTCCGCACGTCTCCTTCGCCAACTGCGGTCTGCCGTACTTCGTCGGCAACGTCATCGCCGACGAGCGGAAGCTGCTGGTCGCGTCGGCGCAGCTCTTCCAGGAGCGCTTCGCGATCGCGGTTCGCACGCGCCATGAGGTGCTCGCGATCGACCGCGGGCGCCGCACGATCCGCGTACGCGACCTCGACGCAGCCGGCGGGCCGCGCGAGCGCGACGAGCCCTACGACGCGCTCGTGCTCGCACCCGGGGCGGCGCCGATCCGTCCGCCGCTCGCGGGCATCGACCTCCCGGGCATCTTCGCGGTCCGCACGATCCCCGACAGCGTGCGCATCCGGCGCTGGATCGACGAGCGCAAGCCGTCGCGCGCGCTCGTGGTCGGCGGTGGCTTCATCGGCCTCGAAATGGCCGAGAACCTCGCGGGCCGGGGGCTCCGGACGACGGTGCTCGAGAAGCTGCCGCAGGTGATGCCGCCGCTCGATCCCGAGATGGCGCACGGGGTCGCCGAGCACCTCCGGAGCCAGGGCGTCGATCTCCGCCTCGGCGACGGGCTCGCGCGCTTCGAGCGCGGCGGCGGAGACGAGATCGTCGCGATGACCGAGGGCGGGGCGCGGATCGCGAGCGACCTCGTCATCCTCGCGATCGGGGTGCGGCCCGAGACGGGCCTCGCGACGGGCGCGGGCCTGGCGGTCGGGCCGCGCGGCGGCATCGTGGTCGACGCGGAGATGCGGACGGCGGATCCCGCCGTCTGGGCGGTCGGCGACGCGGTGGAGGTGCGCGACGTCGTGACCGGCCAGGAGGCCATCGTCCCGCTCGCCGGACCCGCGAACCGGCAGGGACGAATCGCCGCGGAGTCGATCTGCGGACGCGCCCGCGGTTTCCGCGGCGTGCAGGCGACGGCCGTGGTCGGCGTGTTCGGCCTCACCGTCGCGTGCACCGGCGCGAGCGAGAAGGGCCTCGCGCGCGCCGGCGTCGCCGGTTTCGCGAAGGTGTACCTGCATCCCGGGCATCACGCCGCGTATTATCCGGGCGCGAAGCCGATCCAGCTGAAGCTCCTCTTTTCGGTGCCCGATGGACGCCTGCTCGGAGCGCAGGCCGTCGGCGTCGAGGGCGTGGAGAAGCGCATCGACGTGATCGCGACGACGATCCAGATGGGCGGGACCGTCCACGATCTCGCGGAGGCCGAGCTCTGCTACGCGCCGCAGTTCGGTGGCGCGAAGGATCCGGTGAACCTCGCCGGTATGATCGCGACGAACCACCTCGCCGGCCTGATGCCGCTCGCCGACTGGCTGGCGCTCGACCGCACCGGCGCCGTGCTCCTCGATGTACGCGATGCCGACGAGTACGCCGCCGGGCACGTGCCGGGCGCGGTGCACATCCCGCTCTCCGAGCTGCGGCGGCGCTACGGCGAGCTCCCGGCCGGCCGTCCGGTCGCGGTCTACTGCGGTGTCGGCCAGCGCGCGTACTACGCGACGCGCTTCCTATTGCAACGCGGGTACGAGGCGGCCAATCTGTCCGGCGGGTACGCGACCTATCTCGCGCTGCACGCGGTCGGGCTGGCCCCGTAGGCGCGACGTCACCAAAAGGAGGACTGCGATGCTGATTCGAGTGCTTTCGGCCGGGGTGCTGATGGCGACCCTGGTGCTTCCGACCGGACGGACCGCCCTCGGCGCGATGGACGTCACCGAAGCGTTGCAGCGCATGCGCCAGGCGAGCTTCGCGGGCAAGGACCTGCGCGCCCAGTTCACCTTCGACATCGTGAACGCGAAAGGGGAGAGCGTGCGCTGGGCGGGGCACTACTTCCGCCGCAATGCGCCCGACGCGCGGATTCGGCTGTCGTTCGACGCGCCGGCCGACCTCCACGGCACCGAGGTGCGCGTCGTCGGCGGCGCGAAGGGCGAGAGCCGCGTCAGCGTCTACATGCCGGGTCTGCGGCGCGTGCGCGAGATCAACGGCGACATGCGCGGCGAGAGTTTCTTCGGCACCGACTTCAACTACGAGGACCTCGGCCTGCAACCGCTCGAGTTCCAACAGCACACGCTCACGGAGGCCAAGGACCCCGAGGGGCGCGACTGCTACCGGATCGAGTCGACACCGCAGCACGGCTGGTGGTACGGCCGCATCGTCCGCTTCCTCGATCGCGCGAGCTTCCTGCCGCTGCGTACCGAGTATTACGACCGCGCGGGCGTGCTCTGGAAGGTGCGGACGCTCGGGAAGATCCAGACGATCGCGTCTCACCCGACCGCGACCGAGATCACGATGGAGACCGTGCCGACCAAGACGTCGACCCGCATCACGCTCTCCGAGGTCGCCTACGACAAGGGGCTCGACGACTCGGTGTTTCCGGAGCTGTGACGACGGCGCGGCGGTGCTTCTTGACCGCTCACCGTCGGGTCAGGGGCGTCGCCGCCGCGTCCAATAGCGCCGCACCGCCCAGGGCCGCATGTCGGCGGTCGCCGGTCGGCTGCCGACGGCGGCGAGCCACCGTCGGGTCGCCGCGTTCGCCTCGTCCCAGACGGCCTGCGGCTCGGCGTCCGCCGCGAAGGCGCGCGTCTCGAGGCGATCGCGCTCGTCGAGGAACGTCGCCAGGCGCTCCGGATCCCGCATGACCAGGCGGTGGAGGCGCTCGTGCGTCCACCAGAGGCTGTCGTCGGGCTCGAGGCCCGGGATCGGGCCGATCGCGAGGGGGGTCGTCACCGTGAAGGGCTTGAACACCGCGAGGCAGGGTGCGCTCGTGGCGGTGGCCCAGCACCGCACGGCGCCGTTCGCGAGGTCGACCGCCAGCGAAGCTGTCGTCTGCGAGCCGATGACGAGCCCGCCCGCGTGCATGCACGGCGCACGCATCGCCCCGCGGTGCCACTCGTACGCCGGCCAGCGCGATGCGCCGTGGTCGCGGAGCGTCCGGGCGAGGTCGGCGGGGCTCGTCGCCCGCGCGGCGCCGGCCTCGGTGCGGGGGCGCCGGAACCGGCAACCCGTCAGCGCCGTCTTCACGACCTCGCCATGACGCTCGGCGAAGCCCGGGATCGTGAGCCCGTTCGAGATCGAGCGGGCACCCTCGACGCGCTCGACCGCGGTGTCGCGCCCCGCGGTCTCGAGCACGAAGGCCCCCGCGGGATCGGCGATCATGAAGCTCGAGAAGTAGCGCAGGCCGGCCTGCTCGTACCCGCAGCGTCCGCCCTGACCGTGCCGCGCGTGCAGCGCGGTGACGACATCGACGGCCTCCGCCGCGGAGGCCGCGCGCTCGAGCGCGAGCCGCAGGAGATCCATGCCGGTGAGCCCGCCCTCGCGCGGTACGGCCTCCTTGGTGAAGACGGCCTCGTTGCCGATGACGACGCCGTGCTCGTTGACGCCCATCTCGCCGCCCCACATCCACACCGGACGCGACAGCACGAGCGCGTGCGTGCGCGCCACCTGGGGGATGGCGATGTGCGTACACCTGACCTCGCCCGTGAGGCCGGCGCGGCGCGGGAGCCATTCGAGTGCCTGCGGCTCGTCGGACTCGCGGTCGGAGTTCTTCGCGAAGAGGACACGGCCGGGCGCGACCCGGACGAGGGTGTCACACATCGTCCGGGGCTCTCCGGCATCCGCGGATGCGCGCGGTCCGCGGTTCCCTTCCGCCGTCGTGTCGCTGGTCGAACACTCGCACCGAGCCCCTTATGCGTCGCGCCGACCTCGAACAAGAGGCCGGGATTCTCCGCTGGACGGTGCGCTCCGGATGCGCGATGGCTTCGATTTCCACATCCGGACGCGCAGGAAGGAGGCGACATGGACAGGTTGGACGGCCTCGAAGCGAGCGGTCCCGCCGGGGAGAGGCACGGCACGGGACGACGGGCCGACGCCCGCGGTCGCGGCGCGTGAGCGACGGGCCGCCCCAGGAGGTCTGTCGCCGGCTCGCCGCCGCGCTTCTCGGCGCCGCCGATCTCACCGGACTCGACGTCGCGCGCGCGGGCGGGGTCGATCTCGACGACCTCCATCGCCTGTGGCGGGCGCTCGGTTTTCCGCCCGTCGCCGCCGACGACCGGCGCTTTACCCGCGCCGACGTGGAGATGGTGCGGGCGCTGAGGGTCCTCGTCGACGAGCAGCGCGCCGACCCGAGCGACGTGCTGCAGCTGACGCGCGTGGTGGGACACGCGATGGCGCGGGTCGGCGATGCCCAGGTCACCGCCATCGCGGAACGCCTGCGCGCGCGCCGCGAGGACGCCGCGACCGACGCCTCCGCGGGGGAGCTGGCGGCCAGGATCGGCGAGCTGGCGCCGACGCTGGAACGGCTGCTCGGCCACGTGTGGCGGCGTCATCTCGTCGCGGCGCTGTTGCGGGTCGCCGCGACCCCGCTCGCGGCCGACCGCAGCGCGATCGTCGGGTTCGCCGACTTGGTGGATTTCACCGCGACGAGCCGCGCGCTCGACGGCCGCGAGATCACGGCGATCGTCGACCGCTTCGAGGCGGTCGCCTACGAGCACGTCCTCGCGCACGGCGGGCGCATCGTGAAGACGATCGGTGACGAGGTGATGTTCAGCGTCGACGAGACGGCGGGTGCCGCCGCGATCGCCCTGGCGCTCGTCGACGCCCATACCCGCGACCCGCGGCTGCCGCTCGTCCGCGTCGGCATCGCGGGCGGGCCGATCGTCGCATGGCAAGGCGACCTCTTCGGGACGACCGTGAACCTCGCGAGCCGGCTCGCCGACTTCGCGCGGCCCGGGACGGTCGTGGTCTCGGACGAGGTCGGCGAAGCGTTGCGCGGCAGTCCGGAGCTCGCGCTGCGTCATCTGCGCGCCGTCACGCTGAAGGGCATCGGCCGCGCGCGCACCTGGGTGGTCCGCCGCGCCGGGTGAGCCGCCGGGCGTGGAGTCAGGCCGCGGGGCGCGGCACGCGGCGGATCAGCGGACAGGTGACGAGGATCGTGGTGCCGCGTCCGGGGGCGGAGACCACCTGCATCCGGCCACCGATCGCGAGCGCCCGCTCCTCCATGCTGACGAGCCCGAGGGCGTCGCGTTGGCGCGTTTGCGGTTCGAAGCCTCCGCCGTCGTCACGGATCTCGACCGTCAGAACGCCCTCGGCCGCGGCGAGCGTGACCACGATCTCGTGGGCGTTCGCGTGGCGGAGCGCGTTCGTGATGGCCTCCTGGACGATGCGGTAGACCGCCACCTCGACGTCGTCGCCGAGGCGTGGGATCGGCGTCGGGACGCGGGTCGTGACGGGCGTGGTCGTCGACATGCCGGCGGCGAGCGACCGCACGCTGTCCTCGAGCCCGAGATCGTGCAGCAACATCGGACGGAGCTCGCGAGCAAGGAGGCGGAGGTGCTCGCCGAGCTCGTTGAGCTGCCGGCCGACGCGCGCCAGCTTCTGGCTCGCCTCGGGATCGGTGGCGTGCAGGCGCTCGCGCACCGACTCCACCATGATGCCGGTGCCGACGAGCTCCTGGCAGACGTCGTCGTGCAGGTCGAAGCCGAGGCGGCGTCGCTCCTCCTCGCGCACCCGCACCTGGCGTTGCGCGAGGAGGCGGAGCTGCTCCTTCCGCTGCTGGAGCTCGTCGAGCGATGCGCGCAGCGCCTCCTCCGCGTTGCGCCGCTCGGTGATGTCGAATGCCGTCAAGAGCAGCGCCGGGCGGCCTTCGTGCTCGATCATGCCGATCGTGAGATCGACCCAGCGGTAGCCGCCCTGCTTCGTCCGTAGCCGGTACTCGACGCGCGCCGGCGGCGGCTCGTCGCGGACCCGCGCCCCGCTCGTCACGAGCGCCGCCCGGTCGTCCGGGTGCAGGAGCGTGCCGGCCGTCAGGTTGCCGAGCTCCTCCCGGTCGAAGCTCGTGAGCGTGGTGACGGCGGCATTGGCGTAGCGGATCACTCCGTCCTGCACGATCACCACGCCCGCCGGCATCGACTCCGTGAAGGTGCGGAACATGTGCTCGCTGGCGCGGAGCGCCTCCTCGGCGCGCCAGCGCTCGGTCACGTCCTCGGCTTGCCCGAGCATGTGCGACGGCACGCCGTCGCTGTCGCGCACGAGCGTGCGCGTCACGCGGGCGAAGACGACGTGGCCGTCGCGGTGGCGGAGATGGAGGACGCTTTCGAGGGCGTCGACTTCGCCGCTCAGGAGGCGGCGGCGCTCGACGCGCGCCATCTCGAGGCCGTCCGGGTGGATCAGCGCGTCGACGGGCGTGCCGACGAGCTCGGCGGCGCCGCGGCCCTGCATGCGCTCGAAGGCGGCATTCACCTGCAGGATCCCGCCGTCGAGACCGACCATGATCATGCCGATCGGCGCCTGGTAGAAGGCGATGCGAAAGCGCTCCTCGCTCTCGAGGAGGGCCTGGCGCGACTCGGCGAGCGCGTGTTCCGCCGCTTCCTCCTGTTCGCGGCGTGCGATCCGGATGCGGAGATCGTGGGCGACGCGTGCCGCAAGCGCGACGCCGAGCGCCGCGCAGCCGAAGAAGATCACCGCGAGATCGCGGAGCACGGCCGGGTCGGGCGTTGTGATCGACATCCACGCACTCGCCGGAAGGAAGATTGCCGCCAGGAGCGCGAGCTCGACCTGCCAGCTCCACCCGAAGAAGATAGGCGTCATGAGCACGAGCACCGGCAACACGACGCTCGCCACGAGGACGGGCGCCAGCGTCAGGCTCGCGGCGACGGTCCAGACGAGCCCGAGCAGCGCGAGGACGCCGAGCGTGATCACCCGGACCGGCAGCGGATCCGAGATCCGTGCCACCACGGGCAGGGCCGGGAGCACGATCGCGAGCTCGGCGATCGCGATCGCGAGGACGGCACCGCCCGTGAGGATCCCGGTTGCGTCGCGGGTCAGCTCGTAGGACCAGAGGAGGCTCGTCGCGAGCCAGACGACCGCGAACAACGGCAACCGCGCGTGGATGAGATCGCGTTCGGCGAGGCGGACACGGTCCGGACTGGGGCGGGGGAGCGAGCCCACCACCGCGCCATGGCACACTCCCCGCGCCCCGATCAATGACCGCGCGCGCGTTGACGCCTCGGCCCGGGGAGGGCGAGGAGACGGCCATGCCAGACGACGACGCGATCGTCATCGGATCCTGGTATCCGAGAGCCCCGTGGCGGCGCCGGGCGGCGAGTGCTGGTCCTGGAGGCTACGGTAGCGTCACCGTCGACGGTACGCAGAGGTCGCGGGGGCCGAAGAAGTCGTAGGCGTCCGGTCCGAACTGGTTCAGCGTGAACAGCCCGGGACGGACGGCCGGGGGCAGGCCGGTCACCTTGTAGCACATGAGCGCCGTGCCGGGATCGACGAGAGGGCCTTCGTCGTTCTTCACGGCGGGCAGGCAGAGGTGCAGGGGCTGCTTGACGTCGACGACGATCGTCCCGAACTGGTCGGTCACCACGAGCCCCGGGACCTTCGTCTTCGCGCCGGCGACCTTGTAGCACTTGTAGTGATCGACCGGACGCGTGAGCGGCGCCGCCGGGTCGGTGAGGCTCTTCGCCGTCGGCACCAGCAGGCGATCCGGTTTCGTGAGCGCCATGCCGTACGAGCCGAACTGGTTGTCGACGGTCACGCCCTTCACCTTGGTGAAGGGCGTCGTCTGTTTGAGCGTGTAGTAGGTGAAGTGCTCCGGATCGAGCGGCGCGGTCGGATCCTCGCCGTTCTTGTCCGCCGGCGCGCAGATCCGCTTGGCGCGCTTGATCGTGACGATGCTCGGACCGAGCGCGTCCACGAGCGACACGCCGGCGCGGTCGAAAGCCGGGCGGTGGATCTCGTAGCACTGGAAGTGTCCGAGGCCGTCGGACCAGTTGCCGAAGTCGTTGCCCGGATTCGCGCTGCCGCTGGTGAGCATCTCTTCGTGATAGCAGCCGAACGCGTCGGCGACGGCCGGGAACGAGCAGGTCCACCCGGATTGCTGCACCTCGCGTACTCTCCACGTTCCGGGGAGGATGCCGGTGATCGCGTAGGCGCCGGTCGCGTCGGTGATTCCGAACGGCTCCTCCGGACCGAGCGCGCCGTCGCCGTCGTAGTCGACGTAGATCGTCCAGCCGGCGAGACCCGGCTCGCTCGCGTCGCGGACGCCGTCGCGATCGGCGTCCGAGAACTTGGTCCCCGACTTGGTCGCCCCGCGCCAGTTGCCGAAATCGTTGTTCGGGTACGCGGTGCCGGTGACGAAGGTCTCCTCGTGGTGGCAGCCGAAGGCGTCCGCGGTCGCCGGAAACGAGCACGTCCACCCGGGCTGGCCCACCTCGCGCACCTTCCATGTCCCGGCCGCGATGTTCACGATCGTGTACGAGCCGCCGGCGTCGGTCACGCCGAACGGCTCGCCGGGGTCGCGCCCGCCGTCGTCGTCGTAGTCGACGTAGATGGTCCACCCTGCGAGGCCCGGTTCGCCGGCCTCGCGCGGGCTGCCGTCGGCGTCGAGATCCTCGAACTTGGTGCCGGTCTTGCTGATGCCGGTCCAGTTGGCGAAGTCGAAGCCGCTCTGGACCTCGCCGTCCCCGATGGTGAGCGCCCAGGAGCAGGTGACGGGGAACGAGCATACCAGGCCCGGGTCGTCGAGCTCGCGCAGCCTCCACGTGCCCGCGGCGACGTCGTCGATTTCGTAGTGGCCGCTCGCGTCGCTCGTGCCGAACGGCTCGCCGGGGTCGAGCACGCCGTCGTCGTCGTAGTCGACGTAGAACGTCACCCCGGCGAGGCCGCTCTCGCCGGGATCGATCGCGCCGTCGGCGTCGGCGTCGAGGTACTTGGTGCCGCGCAGCGACGCGCCGGCGCGATAGGTGACGTTGATGTTGGTGTCGTTGCGGATGACGTCCGCCCAGACGCGGCCGAAGATGTTGGTGCAGTCGCCGAGGTTGACGCGGCCGTTGGGAACGAAGAACTGTCCGTGCACGGCGATCGTCTCGGCGCAGGTCGGGTCGGTGTTGTAGCCGAGCGTGAACGAGAAAATGGAGGGGCCGAGGCCGTCGGAGCGGACGTAGAAGCGCGCCAGGTCGGAGCCCTGGATCGTGAGGTCGTTGTTGCTGCGGAAGTCGACGGCGATCCGGACCTCCGTGCCGGCTGTCGTGTTGATCGTGACGTTCCGGCCGGTCTGGAGCGAGTGCAAGTTGTAGACGCCGGCGGCGAGGTTCAGGATGCCGTCGTCGTTGATGTCGACGTCGCCGTAGTCGCCCGGCGCGAGGTTCAGCAGGAACCCGGCGGGCAGCTGCACGTCGGCGAGCGCGTTCAACGCCGCCTCCGACGGGAAGCTCGGCAGCACCGGCTGGTACGGACCGCCCGGATGGGTGAACGCGACGAAGCTCGGCAGGCCCGTGTCGATGATGGGAGGCGCGAAACAGATCGGTCCGGCATTCCGCACGGAGGACGGCGTGAAGTCATTGTTGTCGATGACGTTGGTGAACAGGTCCCAGACGCTCGTTGGCATGAGCGGATGACCGGGCCCGAGCGTCACGCGGTCGGCGACGGCGGCCTTGCCGTCCGAGAGGTACACGCCGTAGTTCGTCCCGAGCGTGGCGTTCGGATCGCCGACGGTCGCGATCCCGTTCGATCCTAGATGGCCGCCGGTGAAGAGCCCGCGTCCGGGGACCGCCGCAGTTCCGCCTTTCACGTAGAGGTCCGTGTAGGCGAAAAGCAGGTAGCCGTTGACGTCGCGTGGCGGCTCCGGCCCCGCGACACACGGTGGCGGCGTCGCGTGAGCGCGCTCCGCCGCGCCGACCAAGACGAGCGCCGTCATCACCGCGCGCCAGCGCCGCATCCCGATCGTTACGCGAAGGCGACTCGTGATCCGCATGCATCGACTCCAGGCGCGTGAGCTCTCGCGCCGCTGCGAGGACCGCGCACGGTCCGTGAAAGGGGCCAACCGGTCAGCACAGTCATGACCCGGCCGGCGCAGGTGTCAAGCGATTCGTCAGGGCACGCCAGAAAAATCTGCTCCACTTTGGCATGGGCGGGCGCGGCGCCGCGCCCGCATCACGCCCGCGCCCCTGTGGCACCGGCGACGCGAAGGGAGTATGGACGCCTCCATGCGAGAACGTATCGCCCTGAGCCGGTGCTTGGACGTGCGTGACGGGTGCCTCTTCGTCGAAGACCTGTCCGCGGTCGATCTGGTGGAGCGATTCGGCTCCCCGCTGTTCGTGCTCTCGGAGGCCCAGCTCCGCAGCAACTATCGCCGGTATCACGATGCGCTCGCCGCCGGCTGGCCCGACGGTCCCGTCGACGTGCTGCCAGCGTTCAAGGCCAATCTCTCCCTCGCGGCGCGGCGCATCCTGAGCGACGAGGGGGCCGGCGCCGACGTCTATTCTCCCGGGGAGCTCGCCGGCGTGCTGACGACCGGGGTGGATCCCGAGCGCGTATCCGTCAACGGCGGCGGCAAGACCCGCGAGCACCTGGCCAAGTGCATCGAGGCGGGCGTCCGCATCACCGTCGAAGATCTCGACGAGATCGACGCCATCGAGGAGCTGGCGGCGGCCGCGGGCAGGCGTGCCCGCATCCGCCTGCGTGTGAAGCCGCCGCTCCCGACGCTCTGGAAGCCGACCGACTTCGCCCGCCTGCTGATTCCCATCGACATCGGATTCCAGGTCTACAAGTCGGGGATCCCGCGCGAGTATCTCGTCGCGCTCGGACGACGCGCACTGACGCTGCCGCACGTCGAGCTCGTCGGCCTCCACCTTCATGCCGGACGTCACGACGCGAGCCTGTGGTACTGGCGCGGACTGATGCGGCACTACGCGGATCTGGTCGCGGATCTTTGCCAGGCGTGGGACGGCTGGCTCCCCTCGGAGCTCGACGTCGGCGGCGGGATGGCGGGGCCGCGGGACCCGCACTCGCGTATGCTCGAACGCAGTGAGTTCGTGGCCTCGCTCGTCGGCTTCCCCGTGCTGACGGCGCTTCGTGCTCTCGGCACGGCGACCTATCACGCGGCGCTGTCACGTATCACCGGGGCGCTTCTGCACGAGCACGGGCCGCGACCGATAGCGCCGAGCATCGAGCAGTATGCGGCGACGATCACGGCGACGCTCCGAGAGCGGTTGCACGCCCGCGGCATTTCCACCGCCGGCATGCGCCTCCAGGCCGAGCCGGGACGCGGACTGTACGGCGATTGCGGGCTCCACCTCGCGCGGGTGAAAGTGGTGAAGCGCCAGACCGAGCCGATTCCGCTCGCCTGGGTGCTTACCGATACCACCGAGTTCTTTCTGGCGTGCGGCACGATGGAGGCCAATCGCTACGACGTCGTCGTGGCCGACGCGGTCGACGCTCCGCCCGTGATGACCGCCGAGATCGTGGGTCACTCGTGTGGTCCGGATCGCCTCGCTCCGAGCGCGCGCGTCCCCGCGCTCCACCCCGGCCAGGTGCTCGCGTTCCTGGATACCGGCGCTTATCAGGAGGCGTCGGCTTCCAATTTCAACGCCCTGCCTCGCCCGGCGACGGTGCTCGTCTCCGGCGGCACGGCCGAGGTGGTGAAGACGGCGGAAAGCATCGACGATGTCTTCGCGCGCGACGTCGTTCCCGAGCGCCTGGCGCTTCCCGGGCCCAGATCCGCGCGCTCCGCCTGACGCCCGTCGAGGTCCCCCGCGCGTGGGCTCGTTCGACGCTCTCGTGGTCATCGTGCAGCTCGTCGCGGCCGCTGGCATCGCCGGCTTCTGGCTGACGCTCGGGCGATCGCGCTTCGACGAACCATGGCGGCCACCCGGCTTCGCCGAGCATGAGCGGGCCTTCCCCCTTCCCGACCTCGTCGCGGCGGCGCTCCTCACCCTCTCCGCCGTCCTTGAGTCGTCCCACCCCGGCCACGGCCGCTCGCTCGCGCTGGTCGCGGCCGGCATGCTGATCTTTCTCGGCCTCATCGACTTCAACTACATGCGCCAGAACGATCTCTTCGCACGCGCTCACGACGGGCGGATGCACGCCGTGATCGTGGGCGTCATCCTTCTGGTCGCCGCGCTCATACTGCTGCGCCACCTGTAGACAAAATGTTTTCGAATCGAGCTTCCAAACGGTCGATCGACTTCTCCAAAGACCAATGCTCGAGCACGAACGGCCGGGTGCGTCGATGCAGCTCGCGCCAGGTGCTTTCGTCGCTCAAGAGATGCGCAACGGCGCTCGCCATTGCCGCGGACCCGGCATCGACGAGCGACCCGTTGATCCTGTGGGCAACGGTCTCGCGAACCCCGCCCTCGGCCACTGCGACCACGGGGCAGCCACAGGAATTGGCCTCGAGGGGAGCGAAACCGAAGGGCTCCAAGCGCGGGGCGTAAAGCAGCAGTTTGGCCCGGTTGTAGAGACTGACGATCTCGGCATCGCTCACTCTGATCCTGGCCTCAAAGGGGACTTCCAGACGCGACGCCAGCGCGTGGAGTTTCGACACGTAGTGCGCGTCACCCACATTGCCTACCCAGATCAATCGAGGGCGTGGCTGCGGGACCAGCGCGAGCGCCTCGATCACGAATTCGATGTTCTTCTCAGGCACGAAAGCGCCAACACCCAATACGAAGTTCTCTCGTGGCAGATCCATGTCAACGAAGAGGCCTGTATCCACTCCCAGGTAGCAGACGCTTGCATCGAGGCCATAGGCCCGCAGGACGCTCTCGCGGCTGAAGTATGAGTTGACCAGGATGGCGTCGAATGCCTCGGCGTTTCGCACTTCTTCGCGCGCTTGAATCCGAAGTCCGTGGACGTGCAATTGATTGGCAAGAAACCAACGCAGGTATCTTGGCGACCACCAATGTCGCCGCGGGGGCGGTAGAGCAAGCCAGGGAAGCGTCGGCATGGCTTCATACAGCCACCGATACGGCTCTTGCAGATACAGGATCTTCGGAATGGTGACGTAACGCCCGATTGGGGATGTACGAACATACGTGCAGGAATTGGCGAAGAGGATGTCGAATCCTCCTTGCTCGATCTGTTCACCGCACGAGCGGCAATGGTCGTTCAATGCTTTCAAGTTGGTGCACAATCTTCGATGAGAACGGATGCCTCCCTCGGCCCGAGAAGCAACCTGCCAGCCCAGTGGAACGACATGCTCTCGCGCCAGAGTGTTCAGCGGCAGGTACGAATGATCGGCCGTAGGCGGACTCCACACCTCCACGTGATGTCCGCGCTCCACAAGTCCCTTGGTATGATAATAGAGCGCCCGTTTGCCGCCGCCGCTCGGCAGGTTGTGCCAGATTGCGATTCTCACTCGTGTCCCCCGGATAGCTGTGGCAAACGGCTGTACAAACGCGAACGTCCGATTTTGGAGGTTATGTCGCCCAGGCGGTGCGAAAAGCCGGGTAGTGCCGCCTATCACCCTACGGGGCCGAGAAAGTCTGGCGGCAACTCCGCCGCGACGGGATCATCGTGGCGCGGTGCACCGTCGAGCGCCTGATGCGCCAGATGGGCCTGCGCGGCGCCACGCGCGGCCGCGCCTTCACGATC
>JADLHM010000117.1 GCA_020848745.1 Deltaproteobacteria bacterium
CGACGCCTCGGCGGCCGTCGAGTACCTCCTGCAAACGGCGATCGGCCTTCGGGTGGCCGGGATCCTGGAGACCTCCGAGCTCGCAGCGCCCGAGCTCCTCGACGCCGAGGTTCTCGCCGTGTTGCGATGCGAGGTGCTCGCTGCGCGCCTCGGAGCCGCGCGCGCCGGTGAGGCGATTGCGGATCTTCGATCGTGGGGGCTCGAACGCCTACCGCACCGCGACTTGCTCGACGATGCATGGGCGTTGCGCGGTCACGTAAGCGCCTACGACGCGCTCTATGTCGCTGCCGCACGCGCCCGGGCAGCCACGTTGGTTACCGCCGATGGACCATTGTCACGGGCGCCGGCGCTCGGTGTGGCCGTGCACAACGTCCGGCTCAGTTGAGGGCGCGGAGTCGTCCCGGCCAGGGCCGCGCTCCGAGACGATCAGTGCGGGAGCTGGTCCGCCGTCGCCGCCAGAATGAAATCACTCTCGTGATCCCGTCGATTTTGTGCGTCCAGATCGTGATCCTAGACCTGGCCCACGCGAGCAGGATGTCGGGGTGATGCCCTTCCGCCTCTACCAGCGCGCCGACGTGGCTGGGTCGGTAGTCGGGAGGCGCTGGGTTAACGTAGTCGGGTTTCATCGGACCTTCGCCGCTGCCCCGAACTTCGTCCTTTACTCTAACGAGGGCGCGCGCGTACGCTCGAAGAGGCCGCCGCCGCGGCGGCATGTTCCGCGGCCTCGCGTCGCGGACCGTTCACCGGAGCCATCGCACGTTGCTCCCCCATTTCCACAGGGTCAGTTCGATGTTCCGGCGCACCTCCAGCCTTGCGCGCCGGGCCGAGCACGTCCTCTTCGTGCGGCGGGCACCACTCGAGCTGGGACTCGTGCAGCGCCACCGGATCCCGGGTCATGTCCGTCACGAAGCGCATCACCCGCTGGCCCTCGCGGTAGACTCCCACACCCTGACCAGGAGCGGAGGCGTTCAGACCCGCCTGGCTGGCGGTTTTCGCGAGTTGCGAGCACGACCGACGGGCGGCACTATGGTGGCCGTGACGACCGCAGATCGGCGCCGGTGGGACGAGGAAAGGCGCGCAACGCTCGCAGATCGGCGGCGGCGCCAGAAGACCGTGCCTATCGAGGAGCGGCTGCTCGAAACCATCGCGTGGTCTGCCATCCTGCTCGCGGAAGACTTGCGCCGGAACGGTGAGCGCCCCGAGCGCCCACTGCCCGTTGGTCTTGGCACCCGCCTCTCGTGACCTACGGGGCCGCCGATCTCGAGCGCATCTTCGGCGACCAGCTCCGGACGATATCGCGCGCTCTCTCCGCGCTCGGGGCGGACTACATGCTGATTGGTGGACTCGCCGTCGGCGTCTGGGGAGAGCCCCGCGCCACAAAGGACGCCGACTTCTGCGTCCACGTGATGGCGTCGGCGGATGATCTTCGCGCCGGGCTCGCCACTGCCGGCCTCGAAGTCGCGCGGGGAGATTTGGACCGCGCACTCGCGCAGGGTGAGTCGGTACGCTTGCGCCGCATCGATGCCCGGGACGAGCCGGTCGCCGTCGATCTGCTCCTCGCCGTCACGCCCTTCGAAATCGAAGCGCTCGGTCGCCGCCGTCCCCTCTCTGTGCTGGGCGTCGAATTGCCCGTCGTGGCACCAGAAGATCTCTTCGTCTTCAAATTGATTGCCGGACGCCCGCAGGATCTCGCCGACGCCGCCCTCCTTCATGATCTCCACGGAGAGACGTTTGACCGCGCGCGCGTTCGCCGCTGGTGCCGCGAGTTCGGCGTCGAGGAGCGGTTGGCGTCCTTCCCCGCTCCCTGAACCCAGCGTAGCCAACGGCCGCCTACGACGACCCGTCGCGCCTAACACCTTCAGCAGATGATCGAGGATGGTGGACTCACCCGTCGCTCGTCGCACGTAAGCTTTCGCGCCTGCGCCTTCCCTTTGGCCGCGGGGAAGGATGCGGGCTGCGGATGGCCAATGGCGAGGGAGAGACCAGCGGGCCAGACGCTAGGCTAGAGAAAACTGGCGGCGCTCATCCGCCTTGAACGGCGCGAGCTGGCCGACGGCCGCATGCTCGATTGCGCTCCGTGGGACGCGCTCTTCGCCGGCAACGAGGAGTTTCGTCGGCTCGCGCTCGCGTCGGAGGCCACCGCGCGCCACGTGGAATATTTTGTTCATATCCCACGGAATGAGGTCAAGTGGGATATGCTCGTTCGCAAAGGCGAATCGGCGGCGCGGCTCGAGGCCGAACGAGGCCGTCGAGGGCCGTCGGCATTGAAGTCGTCGATCGTGCGGAAGAAGTACTGCCCGTTCACCGCGAGCTCGCTCCACAGTCGGCGCGCCATGCTATGTGATCTCCGTGTCCGGTGACTCGGCAGGAGGCTTCCAAGCTCTCACGGCCCGATTACGCGACGGCAGCGACGTGACGGTGCGCGCGATCCGCGCGGATGACGCCGACAAGCTGCAAGCCGCCATCCCCGCGCGCTCGCCGGAATCGCGGTACTCGCGGTTCTTCTCGCCGCTCCGCGAGCTGCCGTCGCAGCTGCTCGAACGCGCCACCCATCCCGACCAGCAGGATGAGCTGCAGCTCGTCGCCGGCGCCGGCTCCGGGTCGGAGGAAGCAATCATCGCCGGTGGGCGCTATGCGGCCACGGCGACGGACGGGGACTGCGCGTTCGGAATCGCCGTGGCCGACGCCTGGCATGGACGCGGGCTCGCCCGCCTCCTGCTCGAGACGCTGATCCGGTACGGCGCACGCCCGCGGGTTCAAGCGCATGGAGGGGTACATCCTCGCGACCAACACCGCGATGCTCGGTCTCGCGAAGCGCCTCGGCTTTCAGACCGTCCAGAGTCCCGAGGGTCCGACCGTCCACCTCGTGCGCTGCGACCTCGGCACCCTGCAGCTACGATAAGACGTCGAGCGCCCGGCTGCGCTTCGGACCGTAGCGCCAGACGGCGAAGTCGCGATCGAAGCTCGCCGCCCGCCCGCAACCGACCCGCTCGATCACCGCGAAGCTCGTGCAATCCACGAGGTCGAATTGCTGGTCTTCCCACGCCGTCGCGATCCCCTGCGCGCGCTCGAGGTCGGCGAGACTCGTCGTCTCCACCGCCAACGGGGTACTACGGACGGCGCCGAGAAACCGCATGGCCGCCGCCCAGCCGGCGCGTAGCCGGATCATCATCCACGTCTCGAGCAACACGTGGTCGGTCGTGAACGTGTGCTCGGCGGCGATCGCGACGAGCAGCCGCCGGGCCTGCTGGTGGCGTGCGTCGCGACGCACTGCCGCCGCGAACAACACACCCGTGTCGACGAAGGTCGTCATCGGCGTGTCTTTCCCGTCCGGGTCCGGCCGAGCTTACGGCGGAGACGTTCGTGCAGGAGCTCATCGCGATAGCCCGTCCCATCCTTGGCGACGTTACCCGCCGGCGCCTCCTCGACGCACCCGATCAGGTCGTCGAACGACGCCGAAGGGGCGGCGCCGCGACGGGCATAGTGGGCCTCAACGACCTCACGCACGTACGCCGCCAGCGAGACCCCCTGCTCCGCGGCGTCGCGGCCGAGTCGTCGATGCGTCTCGCTGGAAAGGTAGAGCTGGGTACGCTGCAGCTTCATGATGGTGACATCATGGCACCACGTCTTGAGTCGCCGCAAGTACGGGAGCGCCTCCCGCAATCGATCAACGCGGCAGGAGCTGCACTGCGACGATCTTCACGATCGTCGCGCACGGGAAGCTGATCGCGTAGCCGACGTCCGTGCGGTCCGTCGGCGCCAAGCGCGCCGCGGCCGCGAGGATCGCAGGATTGCCGGTGGCACCGGAACAGATGCCGAGCAGATCGTCGAATGGAATCCGCAGCAGGTAGCCGCCGCCGAGCACGACGAGCACGAGGGTGAGGACGACCGCGGCGCCGCCGAGCAAGATCGGTACCCCGTTCGACGCCACCGTCGCCGCGAACGGGGCGCCGGCGCCGAGCGCGACGACGCCGATGTAGATCGAGAGGTCGAGGTTCCGGAGCACGAGGTTCGCGACCACCGGCCCGCCGGCGACGCCGGGCGCGAAGCTGCCCCGCCCGGGAGCGGCAGCGGCACCATGCCGACGAGCAGACCGAGGGCCATCCCGACACCGATCGGGACGAACGACATCTCGGCGTTGCCCCGGACGCTGTCGCCGAAGAACCGCCCCACCTCCGCCTGCCGTCCGACGGGTACCGCCATCACCAGCTGGTCGCCGAACTCGAGCACGAGATCGGACGACGCGAGGAGTTGCGCGTCGCCACGGCGGACGTACGAGATCATGACGGGGAAGTCGGGGAGCACGATCGTCCCGAGCGCCTTGCCGACGAGGGCCGCGCGCGACACATACGCGCGGACGACGTCGTAGTCGGCGCGATCACGGCTGAGGAGCCCCGGCTGCTCCCTACGGTTTGCCGCGCGACGTCGACCCGCTCGAAGGCTGGATCGTCAGTGCATAGCGCGCCGCGCAGAGTCTCATCGGGTCTCGGGCAAGATGCGCGCATGCGCCGCGCCTTGCTCTTCACTGCACTCGTTGTCGCTGCGATGCTCGTGCCGGGTTTCTCGGTTGCAGCGCAGTCGATCGAAGGCATCGTCCGCTACGTGATCGACGGCGACACCGTCGTGCTGCAGCCCGACGCCGGCAAGCCGATCAAGCTGCGGCTGATCGGGCTCGATGCGCCGGAAATCGATCGCCGGCTGGTCAAGCTCACACTCGACGGCGACGACGTCGGCGCCTGGCTGGTGCTGCAAGGCCACGCCTGGAACGTTCGCTACCGCGGCCGAAGTGGTCCGTACACGCGTGAGGAGCGTGCCGCGCGCGCCGCCAGACGCGGCGTCTTCGCCACGCCCGATGCGATGCCGCCACGCAGCTTCCGGCGCCAGCACGGCAGTTGCTACCCGGTGCGCGCGCCCTGACCGCAGGCGCCGCCTGTGCGTCGCGTGCGCAGTGCAGCCGCTAGTCGTGCGTGATCGGCTTCTTCGTGAAGAGGAAGTCCTTCAACTCGCCGGAGAACTTCTTGTCGTTGCGGCGAATCCACTCGAGCACCATCGCGGCGTGTTCCTTCTCCTCGTCGCGGTTGTGTTCGAGGATCGCCTTCAGTTCCGGATCCTTGCAAGCGTCGGCGCGCTGGTTGTACCAGTCGACCGCCTCCAACTCCTCCATCAGCGAGACGATCGCGCGGTGCATGTCGCGCGTCTGATCGGAGAGTTCTTCGATTGGTTCGTGATAGCCCACGCTGGACATGCGGTTCTCCTCCTGGGTCGATGAACAAGGGTGCGCGTGTGCCAGCACCGCCGGCACACGCGGTCTGCGGGCGCCTGCCTACGGCATCGCGATCCCGATCGCGTCGGCGACGCCCTTGCCGTACGCCGGGTCGGCAGCCGTGCAGTTGCGGACGTGGCGTTGCTGGATCTCGAGCGGCGCGTCGCCGATCGCGCGCGCGGTGTTCTCGAACAGCGCCTTGCGTTGCTGCGCATTCATCAAGCGGAACAGTGCGCCGGGCTGCGAGAAGTAGTCGGCATCCTCGCGGTGGTTCCAGTGATCGGCCGCGCCCGAGAGCGCAAGCGGCGGCTCGCGAAAGTCCGGCTGCTCCTGCCACTCGCCGTAGCTGTTGGGCTCGTAGCCGAGCGTCGCGCCGTGATTCGCGTCGACCCGCATCGCGCCGTCGCGGTGGTAGCTGTGCACCGGGCAGCGCGCCGCGTTGACCGGAATCAGGTGGTGGTTCACGCCGAGCCGGTAGCGCTGCGCGTCGCCATACGAGAAGAGCCGCCCCTGCAGCATCTTGTCGGGCGAGAAGCCAATGCCGGGAACCACGTTCGCCGGGTTGAACGCCGACTGTTCGACCTCGGCGAAGAAGTTCTCCGGGTTGCGGTCGAGTTCCATTACGCCGACTTCGATCAGCGGGTAGTCCTTGTGCGGCCAGATCTTCGTCAGGTCGAACGGGTTGTACGGCGTCTTCGCTGCGTCGGCCTCGGGCATGACCTGGACCAGCAGCGTCCACTTCGGGTTCTCGCCGCGCTCGATCGCCTCGTACAGATCGCGCTGGTGGCTTTCGCGGTCCCGGCCGATTAGCGCTTCGGCGTCGGCGTCGCTCAGGTTCCTGATCCCCTGCTGGCACTTGAAGTGGAACTTGACCCAGTGGCGCTCGTTCTTCGCGTTGAGCAGGCTGAAGGTGTGGCTGCCGAAGCCGTGCATCGTGCGGTAGCTCGCCGGGATGCCGCGGTCGCTCATCACGATCGTGACCTGGTGCAGCGCCTCGGGCAGCGAGGTCCAGAAGTCCCAGTTGTTCTTCGCGCTGCGCAGGTTGGTGCGCGGGTCGCGCTTGACGGCGTGATTGAGGTCGGGGAACTTGAGCGGGTCGCGCAGGAAGAAGACCGGCGTGTTGTTGCCGACCAGGTCCCAGTTGCCCTCGCGGCAGCCTGGCAGCGACGTAGGTCTATGGACACATCACGCGGACGGTGCGGTGTGATCGAGGTCGTGAGCGCGCCACTGTCGGTGTCCGAGCTCGTGAGTGTGGCAGCGGCGCCCGGCGGGTAGCGCGCCGAGAGTACGACCCGCCTGGCATGGGCACGCCGCCGGGGACGCGGCGGCCAGACGACTCCGCGGCACCGATGGCTGGTGCTGGATGGTCGCGACGGAGATCATCGACGACTCCGCTGCTGCGGTGGTGGACCGCGGCACTCGCGGAGCAGTGGACGGCGTACCATCGCGCGCTGGTGACAGGTCGGACAGCGCGCCAAGTCGATGCCGGTCAGTTGGAGCAGGAGCGCGGCGAATGGACGCGGTTTGCGTGCTGCAGGGCCTGCCGCGGGAACGGGTTCGTTGTGCGCGGGGGAGTGCGGGTGGCGAGGAGGCGCCGGGTGTGCGCAAGACGCGTGCGGACGTGGACCGCGGCCCTCCACCACCCCCGCCGCCAGACGACTGGCGTTGTTCGGCGGCTTCGTCGGGACTACGGACCCGTCCGACTTCCCCAAGCCGTGCATCACCGGCGTACGGCCATCAGCCTTTCCGGTGCGGCCCGCCGCACCATCCGCGACAGGCAGCCTGGGGATCTCCCGGTTCTCGCGCAAGAAGGTTCCGCACGTGCCACGGGTCTTCGACCGCGCGGGGCCGCTCGAGGACTCGCGCTTGCGCCCTCGATGCATGTCGCCTTCCGCCTCGGATAACGGCGTCGGCGCTCCGGAGTGCCTGGTTTCGCGACTCCATACCGCGCCCGTGCGTGCCCCTGTCAACGCTTCACCGTCACCCTTGCAGGCACCGGCGCATGACTCGGGGTCGTCGTGGATCGCTACTCCTTCGACGTGAGGCTCTTTTATCCTCTCCTTCTTGCCGGTTTATCCCGGCGCACTATCCGTTCGGCGAACATCGCCGAACCACATGCCCGAGGTACACCGCTAGTCCGGGCAACCGGTCGCGGACATCGAGCCCCGCGCGATACCAGGCGAGCACGCGGTTGACGGCGAACGTGTGGCGGAGCGAGTGCAGACTCGCGCCGCGGCTGCCGGCGGGCTCGCGGAAGCCCAGACATCGGACCAACGCGACGAAGGTGCGGGCGACCACATGGTAGGTCAATGGGCCCGGGCGTTCCGACGGTTGTGTCGGGAACCGCCGCGCGCACAGAGAAAGGAACCCGCGCGCGACACTCAGACGCCGCGCTTGGCCCGCAGCGCCACAGTGCGCGGCCGTGGTGCGGTGTCTTCGGGTCTTCGTTTGGAAGACACGGATTGACAGACATATGCTTCCACGCGATTCTGCGTCTATGGGAACAAGAATTTCGACGGATCTTGCTGATCCACGACTTCTCAAGCTCCTCAAGGCGGAAGCGAACGAGCGGGACACGACCGTCAAGGACGTTCTTTCGCGGGCGCTGGAGGCGTACTTCGCGGAGCGGTTGGAGTCGAAAGCGCTCGCGAAGCTCGCCGAATCTTCCTTCGGCGAGTGGGACGATCCGCGGGACGCGGAGTACGACCGGCTGTGAAAGCCGGGGACGTCGCGCTCGTGCGGTTCCCGTTCGCGGACCTCGCGACGACCAAGAAGCGCCCGGCGCTGGTGCTGACGGTGACGACGCGCTCACCCCGCTACCGGCTCGCGACGCTGACAATGATCACGAGCCAGGTCGAGGCCCTGAAGCTCGAGGGCGACGTCATCTTGGAGGATTGGAAGGCCGCGGGTCTCTTGCATCCCAGCCTGCTGCGCGTCGCGAAGGTCGCGACCGTCGGCTCCGAGCTCGTCGACAAGACGATCGGCAAGCTGTCGGCACGAGATCTCGTCGCGGCACGGCAAGCCTTTCGCCGGGTGTTCTCGGACTGGATCCGCTGAGGCGATCAGCGACGGTACAGTCGGGGTTCTTACAGCCGCCCGAAGAAATCGTTTCCTTTGTCGTCGACCACGATGAACGCCGGGAAGTCCTCGACCTCGATCTTCCAGATCGCTTCCATGCCGAGCTCGGGGTACGCGAGGACCTCGACCTTGCGGATGTTGTCGCGCGCGAGGATGGCCGCCGGACCGCCGATCGAGCCGAGATAGAAGCCGCCGTGCTTCTTGCACGCCTCGGCGACGGCCGGCGAGCGGTTGCCCTTGGCGAGCGTCACGAAGCTCCCGCCGTGCTGCATGAACTGGTCGACGTACGCGTCCATGCGGCCCGCGGTCGTCGGGCCGAACGATCCGGACGGCATGCCGGGCGGCGTCTTCGCGGGACCCGCGTAGTAGATCGGGTGGTCCTTCACGTACTGCGGGAGGCCCTCGCCGCGCTCGATGCGGGCCCGGAGCTTCGCGTGCGCGAGATCGCGCGCGACGATCATCGGCCCCGTGAGCGCGAGCCGGGTCTTGATCGGGTACCGCGAAAGCGCCGCGCGGATCGCGCTCATCGGCTGCCGCAAATCGACCTTCACGACCCCGCCGGACAACTGCTTCTCGTCGATGTCGGGGAGGAAGTGGGAGGGGTTGGTCTCGAGCTGCTCGAGGAAGACACCGTCGGAAGTGATCTTCGCCTTGGCCTGGCGATCGGCGGAGCACGAGACGCCGATGCCGATCGGCAGGCTCGCGCCGTGGCGCGGCAGCCGGATCACCCGCACGTCGTGACAGAAATATGTCGGTAGTCGGGATTAGCGCTGTGGTTGACGTAACCGAGTCTTATCGGACCTTCCCCGCTGCCCCGAACTTCGTCCTTTACCTCACGACGGCTCGACTATCTCGACCATCAGCCGGACCACCGAACGGGGCGTGAAGAATTCGCCACCGCCCTGGCTCTCGCTCTTAGTCGAGATCGCATGCGATGTGCGAAGCGCGCGAAGGTGTCAGCTTGCCGGCAACGCGAGGAGCGCCTTACCGACCTTGCCACACTTGACGCGCTTCCCGAAGCCCGCGAGGACGCTCTGCGACCAGCTCATGATGTCGGCGACGCGATACGCGAAGGTCGGATCGAAGAGCTCGCCATGCGCGAGCACGAGCGGATACTGGTTCCTCCACGTTCCGATGGGCGTGTCCGCGTTCTGCGCGGTGAGATTCGGCTGATAGGCGAGGTCGCCGAGACTGGTCGTGCACGCGCCTTCGAATTGTGCAGCGTTAGTGTACGGGCTTTCCGGAACGTGCGTCGGCGCGCCGAAGAGCCAGTTTCCTCGGCCGAGCAAGAGAAACGATCCGGACGGTTGGCTGATGCCGGCCTTTTTGAGTAGCGAGCCGGCCGCCTTCGTCTCGTAGTCGACGTCCTGGAGCTTCAGCATGGCGTTGAGCAGCCGTGGGAACTCGGCACAGCGGGCGACCCCCTTGTTCAAGAAGCGTTCGAGCTTCAGTGTCGAACTGCAGAAGAAGGGAGTCGTCAGCAAACCGCCATAGACCGCCAGCGCCTCCGCATCGCTGGCGACGCCGTCGACCGGGCTGAAGCGCACGCGCGTGATGTCGCGGCCGGCGAACGCGCTCCAGATCGCATCGATCGCTTGCGACTCGTCGGCAATCTGCGAGTGAAACGGAATCGCGTTCGCGAGGACCGAGTGCAATTGTTGCTCTTTACCTTTGGGACGACCCAGCGACACGAACACCCGGTGCTCCGTGCGCCCCGCGAAGAAACTCGCGCTGTCGCTCGTGCCGAACTCGACCTCCAGCGTCCAGTCGATCCGCAGGAGGTCTTGCGTGGAGAAAGGCGGGAACGTGAACGGCGTCAAGAATTTCTGGAGCAAAGCGTGAGTCCCACCGAACTTCGAGAGCTTCGCGTCTTGCGCCTCGACGTGCACCTCGGCGCCTCCACCGAACTGGACGATGGCGCTGACCCGCGCGGCTCGGATGCCGTCAATCGGCGGCAGCTTGAACGTCGCTTCCTTGATCTCGAGGGTCGAGCCGACCTGCGTCACGAAGGGCCAGCTCTTTTCGGTCACGCCGTCGTAGTCGCAGTCGTTCCAATCGTAGACCGCGAGGCCCTGGCAGACCGAAAAGTCCTTCCGCTCCTGCGTCACACCGGGGCACGCCGGGCTCTCAGGGTCGCGACCGCAGTCACGGATGACCGGTCGAGCGTCGCCGCCGAACTGAACCGCGTCGACGAGTCGCAAGGGTGACGGCTCGACCTCGTAACTCCCCGACACGACGGTTCCGGGGCGATCGGCGCACCCGTTGACGCCCTCGCCTTCGGTCTCGACCACGAACGTGATCGAGATCGGCGGATCGCCCTGGTAGAGCGACCCGATGTGACCGACCTGCCCGACCACCGTGCCGTCGGGATATGCGGGCGAGCCCATGAAGCCGCTGTCCACTCCCTGCACGTCGTTCAGGTGTACGACATCGCCGACATGGAGCCCGGTGATCACTTCTTGACCCGGCCCTTCGCAGAGACCCGTCGCGCTGACGCCGTCGGGAGCGATGTGAATGCTGCCAGTTGCGGCCCGGGCCGGCCCGATCGGCATTGGCAGTGCTGCGAAGAGCACGCACAGGGCCAGGAGACGACTGACGCGGAAGCAGATGCGGCGCACGTTGAATCGTCCGATACAGTCGTGCTGGTACCGCAATTGATGCGCGCCCCGCAAGAGTCTTCGCGTGTGGTCGGTCGGGATTAGCGCTGTGGTTGACGTAACCGAGTCTTATCGGACCTTCCCCGCTGCCCCGAACTTCGTCCTTTACCTCACGACGGGGCGGATTAGCGGGGCCCCCACTCACCGAGCCCGGGCAGGTGCCGTCCCGAGGCGGTGCTGGGGCGTATCCATTGGCGCGAGCAGCCTGGTCAAGACGCAGCGCGGCGCTGATCGCGTGATGCGATCCCGAATGGGTCGCGTGAACGGCCGCGGACGCCCGGCGATTCGCTACGCCAGCTCGTCTTCGGCCCCGGGCGGTGGACGGGCCGGGGCGGGACCCGGGGTGTCCGTCGGGAGGCCGAGGTGTCGGAGGATGCGCTGCACGACGGGTGGGTCTTCGATCGTGGCGAGGAAGCGTAGGCGGGCGCCGCAGTCGCAGGCGAGGACGTCGATCTCGAAGACCCGGCGCATCAAGTCGGCCCAGAGCCACCCACGACGGGACGGGCGACTTTCGGGTGGGGCGGCCGTCGCCGGGGATTCCGGCACGGCCGGCGTCGGCTGCTTGGCCAGCAGTGGGACCACGTGCGCGACGGCAGCCGCCCGACGACGGGCCCGGGCGCCGAGGATGCCGTGATACAGCACGAGATTGACTCTGGGCTTCGGGATGAGGACCGCGAGTTTCTCCAGGAACTCGACG
>JADLHM010000118.1 GCA_020848745.1 Deltaproteobacteria bacterium
CCGCGTGATCAGGTCAGCACGCCGCTGAGCAGCTCCGAGTCGATCATGCAGAGGTGCTCCGTCCACGCCTCGACGCGGGAGAGCACGACGATGCGGTGATCGGGCGAGACCTCGAGGCGAGCCACGATGGCGTCGAGCTCCTCGCGCGCGGGCGGCAGGGGCACGAGACGCTCGACGGCGCCCACCTCGCCGCGCACGATGTGGAGCTCGTCGCCACCGACGTCCGTGAACACCAGCTCGCCGCCCGCCAGCCAGTCGAACGCGGCGGTCGCGGGCGCGTCCGTGGTCCACAGGATCTCGCCCTCGATCGTGATCGCGCTGACCTGCGCCGGCGCGCTGATGCTCGCGCGGTGCAGCAGCGCGACGGCCCCGCGGTCGGCGCGCACCGGCATCCGGCTCGATCCCGCGGCGAACCACTCCACGGCGAGGCGCGCGTTGGCGTCGTTGGCGGCCGCACCGCCGAGACGCCATCGCTCCGCGCCGTTGACCGGATCGATCCCGGCGAGCACCCGAGGCGGCGCGAACCGGTTGTCCGCGGCACCTGCCACCACGACGTGGCGCCCATCGACCCATTGCGCCGCATCGACCGCCAGCGGGAGCTCCGCGATGGTGAGCGACGCCGCGCCCGTGGGCTCCGCGGTGACGATGGTCGAGTTGACGCCGCCCCGCGTCACGATCCGGAGCATCGCGCTGCCGTCGAGCGCGGTGATGAAGGTCGAAGGTTGATCGGTGGAGTCGGTCTCGACCCACGCAGGCAGCGCGGGATCGACCGGGGCACGCAGCCCGAAGCGCACGCGCGCCTCGCCGGTGAACAACACCGCGTCACCGAACGTACGCGCGCTCGAGACGGTGACGGCCGCCACCGGTGGCAGCGCGAGTGCTTGCGTCGCGACGAAACCGTCCGCCCGCATGTGCACCAGCATCGGCGGATCGGACATGTGTGGCGCGGCGATCCCGACGAGGAGGCTCTCGTTGGCGAACGCGAGGGCGCACACGTTCCGGGGCACGGCGACCTCGGCGAGCACGTCGCCCCCGATGATCGACACGATGCGCACCGTGTCGGGCGCGGAGACGAACGCGATGCGGCCTCGGGGGCTGAAGGCGACCGGCGTGGGCAGCGCGTGCCAGCGACCGAGGCCCTGCGACGCGCCGCGTGCGGTCGTTCGCTCGATCTCGGCCGTGAGAAGTGCGCGCATCGTTACTCCGTCAGGATCCAGGCCACTGCGGCCGAAAGCCCCGCGAGCGCGAAGAATCCCGCGAGGAGCAGCACGATCTGCACGATACGCCCGCCCGCCGCGGGCGCGGCCCCTTCGTCGTCGAATGCCGGCGCAGGCCCGGTCGGAAGCTCGAGTCCCGACGCCGGCATCGGCCGCATCGGGGAGACCGCGGGAACCAACGGCGTGGGCTCGGGCATCTCGCGCGGCGGTGGCGGTCGGATCGCGTCGAGCTGCGGAGCGGCTCGGGCCGGCAGCGCAGCCGATGGCGGCGGCGACGCGCGGCTCGGAACGTGGTCGGTGGGCTCGGAAGCCTTGGCGGGCCGCTTCGCCGCCCCTCCGGTCGACTTGAACTGGAACATCACGTCGCCGAACCCGACGCGATCGCCGTCGCTCAGCACCGACTTGGTGATCTTGCCGCCCCCGACGGTGCTGCCGTTGGAGCTGCCCAGGTCTTCGACGGTCCACGTCGAGCCCGATCGAGTGATCTTCGCGTGGCGCCGCGAGATCGACGCGTCCTCGAGCACGATGTCGTTGCCCGCGACGCGACCGACCGTGACGACCTCCTTGTCGAGCGCGAACGACTCACCGCGATAAGGACCGTCGAGCGCGACGAGGCGAGCGGAGGCGGCTTCTGCAGCGCCTTCTTTGCCGGCCTCGTCGAGCACCTCGACGTCGAAGCTCCCGATGCGGACGCGGTCGCCCGCCACGACGGGCTTCGGCCCGCGGATACGCACGCCTGCGACGAGCACCCCGTTGGCGCTCTTCATGTCGCGCACGATGAGGCGGCCCTCCTGGTACTCGAAGCACGCGTGCCGCCGCGAGACGCTGTTCTCCTTCAGCACGAGCTCGTTCTCGGCCGTCCGGCCCGCGTGAACCGGTCGGCTCGGCGACACGTCCAGCCGCGCCACCGTGTTGCCCTTGCGGTCACGAACCACGAGCGTCGCCATCGCTCAAAACCCGCCGCGAGCGCCGACGCGCGGCGCCTTCACTCGCGGAACATCGAGTTGCCCACGGCCACACCTGCCGCACGCAGTTGCTCGACGAAGGGCGGGACGTATCCGCTCGGCACCCATCGTCCGACGAGCGCGCCGTTGGCGTCGACGCCGCCGCTCTGGAGCACGAACACGTCGGCGCTCGCGTACCCGCCATCGTTCGCGCCGTCGACCACGTGCACGGAGGTCACGCGGCGAACGCCGTCCGACTGCCGCGCGATACCGACCACGACGTGAATGGCCGCCCCGACCAGCGCGCGAACCGAATGACTGCTCGACTCGCCGGCCAGCGCCGCACACTGCTCCAGCCGTGTCAGCGATTCGCGCGGACCGGGAGCAGCGATGGACAGCACCACGCCGTCGCGACCGGCCGCGGCTTCCACGGCGTCGCGCGTCTCGGCGCCGCGCAGGTCCCCGACGAACAGGCGGTCGGCGCGCGCACGCAGCGCCGCCCCGAGGACCTGCCGCATGGGAACCGGCGACGCGCCGTCGGCGCCGCTGCTCGCCTCGAGCGTCACGACGTGGCTCGGCGCGGCGACCTCGGGCGCCGGCTCGACCAGGAGCACGCGCTCGCTGCCGCTCGTCGCCGCGCACAACGCCGACACCAGCGTCGCCGCATCCATCGAAGACGAGCCCGCCACGAGCACATTGCGCCGCGCGGCCATGCACGCTTCGAGGAACTCGGCCACGCCCTGCGACATCGCGCCCGCCGAGACGAGGGCCGAGAGCGACGACGCGGTCCGCCTCGCACGACGCAGCGAAAGGAACGCACCTCGCACGGCGACGGGCGCGAGGATCGCGGTCAGCGCCGTCCCATCCGCGAGGCGAGCGTCGACGACGGGACCCGTGAGGTCGCGCCCGAGCGGCGCGATCATGCGACGCACTGCCGTCACGATCGCGTCCTCCGACGAGAACGCGCGCTCGGTGGTCTCGAGGCGACCGTCGCGCTCCACGACGACCGGCTCGGTACCGTTGACGTGGATCTCGGTGACGGCGTCGTCGGCGAGCAGCTCTTCGAGCGCACCGAGGCCCACCGCTTCGTGCAGCGCGTCGCGCGCGAGCCCGCTCCGGTCCGCCGCCGGCGGCAACGCGCCCTCGCCGGCCATGCGCTCGACGACTTGCGCGATGGCACGCTCGGCACGGTCCCAATGGCCTTCGTCACGGAGCTGGGCGACGTCCACCGACCGGACGTCGAGCGACTGCGCGACACGATCGAGGATCGACCGCAGCACGTTCGGCGGTCCGCCCGACGGCGGTGGCGGCGCCGGACGCGCAGCCGGCACAGCAGCCGCGGCTGCGGGCGCGGCGCCACCCTGCACCGGACGCAACGGAGGCACGGCAGCCGGCCCGCGCGCGAGCGGTCCCGACGACGGCACGGGCGGCCCCGGGACGCGCGAGGGCCCGCGCGCGCCCTGAGGGGGGCCCATGGGCGAAGCCGCAGGCACGGGCGGCGCGGGCGCAGAGGGCACCGCGGCCGGGCCCGAAGCTCGCCCCACGGCGGCGGGCGCCGGGACGGCGCGAACGGGCGCCGCAGCCGCAGCCATGGCTCCCCCTCCCGCGGCCGAGTACTCCTCGGAGGGCTCCTCTTCGAGCGGGAAACGTTCGGGGCTGCGCTGTTGGGGGGGCGGGCCGGGAACGGGCGACGCGGTGCTCCGCCGAACGGCGGCCTGTGGCCCACCCATCGCGGCTGCCGATGCGACGCCACCCATCGGCGTCGCTGCGACGGGCGGAGGTCCCATCGGCGGCGGCCCCATCGGCGGCGGCCCCATCGGTGGTGCGCCCATCGGTGGTGCGCCCATCGGCGGCGGCGCGGCCATCGGCGGCGCCCCCATGGGCGCGCTCATCGGCGCGCCCATCGGTCCTCCCAGCGGAGGCGGACCCATCGCCACCGGCGCGGCCGCGGGCGTGGGCATCGCGGGCGGCGACGCCACGACCGACGGTGGGCCCGAAGGCGCTCCGAGCGGCGGAGGACCACCCATCGGTGGGGGCGGCCCCATGCCCGGGCCGTTCATCGGTCCGCCCATCAGCGGAGGCGGCGCGGGATCGGGCACGGAGCGAGGCGCCGCGGTGGGTGACCTGAACGCCGGCGGGCTCGGGGCCGCGGGCTCCGGCGGCGGAGCCGAAGGCGCACCCGCACCTGCGCCGGCACCCGCCCCCGCACCCGCCGCTTCCTCCAGCGTCAGGATGAAGTCGCCGATGTAGATCTTGTCGCCGCTCTTCACGACCAGCGGCGACGTGATCTTGCGACCGTTCACGTACGTGCCGTTGGTGCTCTTCAGGTCGACGACGATGAACCTGTTGTCCTTGAGGACGATGCGCGAGTGGCGCTTGGAGACGTTGCCCTTCGGCAGGATGACGTCGTTGCCCTGCACGCGGCCGATGGTGATCTCCGACTTGTCGAAGTCCATCCGCTTCTGGGCGCCGCCCTTCTCCGTGATGACCAGCGTGAACATTCGCGTCGGAGTCCTCCGGTCGCTTCGTGATCACGGGAGATCCCCACGATCCGGCGACCTTGCCCTCACGAAAGAGGGCTTGCGGAAAACGAGCCTACACCGCGCGCGGGGCGCACGTTGCCAGGGAGGCACACTGCCTCGGCGGCTATTGAAACAAAGGCAGGCGCGATGGGTCAACAGACCCGAGCAACTCGGCCCTGCCGAGCGGCCCGAAAACCTCACTCCCCCGCCGGAACGACGGCTGCGCCAGCGTCCTCGGCAGGGCGAGGCGGGCTGCCGAGGATCGCGTCACGCAGCTCCGGCGTGACGGCGACCGCCACGACGGCGAGCAGCACGAAGACCACCAGGAGCACCAGCTCCGGCGCGAGCGACCGTCGCGGCGGATCGACCTCGGCCACGTTCGTCAGCCCGCAGCCGCCGCGAGAGCGTCCTGCACGCGCTTCGCGATCACGACCGCGGCCTCGGCGATCGTCACGTCCTCGGCGGCCTTCGCGTCGCGCGCCTTCAGCTCGATCATTCCGCGCGCGAGGCCCTTGCCGCCGACCGTCGCCCGCAGCGGGATGCCGAGAAGGTCGGCGTCCTTGAACTTCACGCCCGGACGCTCGTCGCGATCGTCGAGCAACACGTCCACGCCGGCCGCCGCGAGCGCATCGTGGAGCGCCTGCCCCGCGAGCGCGACTTGCTCGTCCTTGCCGACGGTCGTCACGATCACGTGGTACGGCGCGATGGGCATCGGCCACAGGATCCCGTCGGCGTCGTGGTGCTGCTCGATCGCGGCGGCCACGAGACGCGAGACGCCGATGCCGTAGCAGCCCATCACGATGGGCTTGCTCTCGCCCTTCTCGTCCAGGAACGTGGCGCCCATCTTCGCGCTGTAGTGCGTCCCGAGCACGAAGATGTGCCCACCCTCGATGCCGCGATACGCCCGCAGCCCCGCGCCGCACCTCGGGCAGGGATCGCCGTCGCGCGCCGATCGCAAGTCCAGAAGCTCCGCACGGAAGTCGCGTTCGTAGGCGACGTGCACGAGGTGCGCGTCCTTCTCGTTCGCTCCGCACACGCCGTCCGCGACGCTCCACACGGCGTGGTCGGCCACGATTCGTCCCGCGTGCCCGACGGGCCCGACGAATCCCACCGGCGTCCCGAAGGCCTTCGCGACGTCCGCCTCGCTCGCGAGAAACACCTGCGGCACCCGCAGCACCTTCGCGAGCTTCACCTCGTTGACCTGGTGGTCTCCGCGGACGACGACGAGCACGAGCTCGCTCCCCGCGACGTACACGAGCGACTTCAGGAGCCGCGAAGCGTCGATGGGGCCTTGCGATCCTTTGCGATTGAGGTACTCGACCACCTCGTCGATCGTCTTCGCACCGGGGGTGGCGACCTTGTCGATGGGGCCGCTCGGCGCGGCGCGCTCCGCCGACGGAGGTGCCGCCGGCGCGACCTCGACGTTGGCTGCGAAGTCGCACGACCCGCACGCGACGATGTCGTCCTCGCCGGTCTGCGCCAGGATCTGGAACTCGGCGCTCGTGTCACCGCCCATCGCGCCGCTGTCGGCAGCCACGATCCGGAAATCGAGCCCCAATCGCTTGAAGATCCGGCGATACGCCTCGCGCATCGTCGCGTAGCTCGCGAGGGCGCCCGCCTCGTCCACGTCGAACGAGTACGCGTCCTTCATCAAGAACTCGCGGCAGCGCAGGAGACCGGCGCGCGGTCGTGGCTCGTCGCGGAACTTCATCTGGATCTGGTAGAGGTTGATCGGCAGCTGCCGGTAGCTGCGGACGTCGCGCCGGACCATGTCGGTGATGATCTCTTCGTGCGTCGGGCCGAGCGCGTACTCGCCCTGCTTGCGATCTTTGATCTTCAGAAGGATGTCGCCGAAGCCATCCCATCGCCCGCTCTCGCGCAGATACTCGGCGGGCAGCACCCCCGGCATCAGCACTTCCTGCGCGCCGGCGGCGTTCATCTCCTGCCGGACCACCTGCGCGACCTTGCCGAGCACACGGTGACCGAGCGGCAGGAAGTCGTAGATCCCCGCGCCCACCTGACGCACGAAGCCGCCGCGGAGCAGAAGCACGTGCGACGGCTGGGTGGCTTCGGCCGGGGCCTCTTTGAGCGTCGGGATGAAGGCCTGCGAGTAGCGCATGGGCCGCGTGGATAGCAGATCCGGGCGCCGACCGGCAGGCCAGCGCGCTTTCGCACCCGAGCCGGTCGCGGTACGAAGGCGCACGTGGCGCCTCCGAAGAAGGAGAGCAAGCTCGGTGGTGCGCTGATCGGGCTCGGCGTGATCGGCGCCATCTGGGGTCTGCTGGCGCTCGCGGCGTGGTTGGCCCGCGAGCCGCCGCCGAGCTCCGGCGAGGACGGCGGGCCCGACGGCGCCGCCGGAGCCGCAGAGGACGCCGCGACGACGACGGACCTCGGCACCCAGGTCGTGGAGGAGCTCGCAGGTTCCGGCGACGCCAGCGGAGGCGATGCGGAAGCGACGACCGATGGCGGCGGCACCCACACGACGACGGCCGATGCGTCGGTCTCGGACGACAGCGGTTCGGATGCCGCCCTCTCGAGCGTCGCGCGCGGGACGGCCGTCGCGTACGACGTGTGCGCGGGAAGCCGGGCGCGCGTGCACGCAGGCGCGATCGGTCGAGGCTCCGCAGCGTCGCTCGTGGTCGCGTGCAACGGCATGGCGCACGTCGTCGATCTCGCCGGCGGCCAGCCACGGGTCGTCGCGACGCTCGACGAGCCGGACGCGGAGGCCGGCATGTTCGAGGTCGAGGCGCGGCCGGTCATCGCCGACGTGACGGGCGACTCGCTCGGCGACGTCGTGCTCGGCTGCTCTCGCCTCTCGGAGCGGGGCGGACCACGGCTCGGCGGCGCGTGGGTCGTGCCGGGTGTCCGCGGCGCCGCGCGCGTGGGCACGCGACCGATCGCGCTCGGCCCCGCGAACGTGACGAGCCTCGCCAGCGCGGAGCTCGACGGGCGCCCCGGTCACGAGATCCTCGTCGGCCACATGGGCAACTGGTACGCGAACGAGACCAACGAGGTCCGCGTCTTTCGCGGCGGCCCGCGCCCGACGCGCATCGCCGCGATCCGCACCGACGGCACCGAGACCGTGAGCGTCGCCGCCGTCGATCTCACCGAAGACGGACGCGACGATCTCGTCATCGCGCACGAGGCGCGAGGCGGCCTGACCGTCCTGACCGGAGACGGACGCGGCGGGTTCGGCGACGCACGCTCGTTCTCCGACGTGCTCGCGTACGGTGCGTGGCGCGTCGATCTCGACGGCGATCGCAAGTCGGAGATCCTGCTCCGCGGCGAGCGAGAGTCTCGTCTGCTCGCGGGTGGGCGCGACGAGATCCCTCCGCCGCGGCCGGTTGCTCTGGCCCTCGAGCGCGTCCAGCTGCCGGTGGACGTCGACGGAGATCGCCTCACCGACGTCGTCGTCGCGCTCGGCACCGACACGTACTTCGGCCCCGAGTGGTGGGACATCTCGGTCCAACGCTCGCAGCCGGGCGGCAGCTTCGAGGTGCTCGAGCTGGTGCGAAGCGCCTTCCATCCCATCGACCTCGCGATGGCCGATCTCGACGGCGACGGAGCGCTCGACCTCGCGTGGCTCGGCGTCTCGCACGAGCCGGCCCATCCCGAACGTGATCGCGTCGTGCTGCAGATCGCGCTCGGCATCTCGATGCGCGCGGCGGGCGCTCCACCGCGGGAGGGTCCCACCGAGCTCGTGCCGATGCCGCGCGCGACGCATGCGACGACCGTTCAGCTGCGGTGACTGACCCGGTCACGAACAACCGTTCGTGCCGAGCTCGTCAGACCTTGAGTCGCGCGCGCGCTTGCATCAGCGCGAAGCCGAGGAGGTTTCGACCGCGCCAGCGAGCCGGGATCGTGGCGTTCGGGTTCGTCGCGCTCATCCCGATGCCCCAGATGCGATCGCGCGGGCTGGCTTCCACCAGCACCGCGTCGCCCGTCGCGAGCAGGTAGTCGCGCAGGGCTTCGTTCTGGCTGAACTTGTGGACGTTGCCCTCGACGACGAGATCGAACCGCGCCGCTTCCCAGTCGGAGGGCCGGAAGCCGCGTACGCGCCGACCCGCTTTCTTCGCTTCGCTCGGCGTGCGTGACGCGAGGATGACCTCGAGCATCTCGTCGTCCGCGAACAGGCGTGCTTTGCCCGCCATCATCCAGTGCTCCGCCGTCGGGTACCGCGTGCCCCCCACCACGAACGGCGCGGGGTACCACTGGCTGAGACACGTCGAGCCGATCGAGCCGTCGGAAGGCACCGAATGCCCGTAGAAACAGAGAAACCGCAGCGGAGCGCCCGACGCCGAGAGCCGGATCACCTCCTCGACGGTCGCGGGCGTGCCGAGGGCGTCGATCACTCGCCGAGCAACGCCGCCGCGGTGCTGCCGCGGAGCGCGGCGACGCGTCGATCGCGCAGCTTCGCCTCGTCGCGCACGATCTCGGCGAGCGCATCGACGACGGCGCTGCGTACGTTCATCGTCGCCGCGATGCGCTGCACCGCATCGAGCTCGCCCGTTGCGATCTCGCCGTCCGCGAGCGCGACCGACAACGCCTCGTAGACGATCCACGCGCCGAGCGACGCGCGCGCGTCGGTCGGCACCGAGAGTCGCGCGAGGAGCTTGCCCGGAGACTCGCTCCGCACGTCGAAGGCGAGCACCGCCTCGATCACCGGCTCCGGCGTGTGCAGCGCGTGCATCTTGCCGATCAGGAACGCGCGCTCCGCCTCGCTGAGCTTGCCGTCTCCCGCTGCGACGCACTTGACCGCTTTCCACGCCGGCTCGAGGTCCGGCGACGGCGGCAGGTGCTTGTTGCCGTACCACAGCTGGTAGGCCGCTTTGACCGCGGTCGCAGACTCGTCGCCCGCCA
>JADLHM010000119.1 GCA_020848745.1 Deltaproteobacteria bacterium
GCGCGGCGGAACTCGGCGAGGCCCTTGCCGAGCGCCCGGGCGATCTCGGGGAGCCGCTTCGGGCCGAGGACGACCAGCGCGACCACCATGATCACCATGAGCTCGGGCATGCCGATGCCGAACATTGCAGGCTCCGTATTGCGGACCACTTACGGAGTCAATTGCCCGCCGGCGCGATGCCGTGCGGCTCGCATCGGGTTCCTGCGCGGGGAGGCGGGGGTTATAGTCGCGGCCATGCGAACCGGGATCGTCCTCGACCGGCGGTACGAAGCACACGACACCGGCCCCGGCCACCCCGAGCGCCCGGAGCGGATCCGCGCCATCCGCGAGCTCATGCGCGCGTACCGGCGCGCGGGGCTCGTCGACGTCGAGCCCCGGCTCGCGACCGACGCCGAGATCGCCCTGAACCACGACCCGGCGCACGTCGCACGGGTCGCCGCGACCGCGCAGCGCGCTCGCGCCGCGTTCGACGCCGACACGCCCGTCTGCTCCGAATCGCACGCGACGGCGGCGCTCGCGGCGGGCGGCTATCTGCGGCTCCTCGAGGCGATCCTCGCCGGCGACGTCGACAACGGCTTCGCCTTCGTGCGGCCGCCCGGACACCACGCGGAGCCCGACCGCGCGATGGGCTTCTGCCTCTTCAACAACGTCGCGATCGGGGCGCGCTGGCTGCGCACGCGGGGCGTCGGCCGCATCGTGATCGTCGACTGGGACGTCCACCACGGGAACGGGACACAGGAGAGCTTCTGGGACGATCCCGACACGCTCTACGTGTCGACGCATCAGTACCCGTTCTACCCGGGGACCGGCGCGGCGTCGGAGGTCGGGCGCGGCGCCGCGGCCGGCCGCACGCTGAACGTACCGCTGCCCGCGGGCTGCGGCGACGACGAATACGTCGCCGCGTTCACCGAGCTGATCGCGCCCGTCGCCGAGCAATTCCGCCCCGAGCTCGTGCTGATCTCCGCGGGCTTCGACGCCGACTACCGCGATCCCCTCGCCGGCATGCAGGCGACCGATGCCGGCTTCCGCGCGATGACCCGGGTGCTCATGCGGGTCGCGGAGCGGCACGCGAGCGGGCGCATCGCCGCCATCCTCGAAGGCGGGTACGACCTGGACGCGCTCCGCGCCGCCGTGCCCGCCGTGCTCGACGAGCTTGCCGGCGCCGAGCTCGGAGAGGCGTTGCCGGCCCCGACCCCGCGCGGTCGAGTCCTCGCCGAGGCGCGCGCCGCGCAGAAGCCCTTCTGGGAGCTCCCGGAGTGAGGCTGGTGCGCCGGCAGCGTGCGGCTGCGTTGCTTGCCGTTGCGGCGCTGGTCTGCGTGGTCGCGCCGGCGCGCGCGGCGCGGCCGCCGGGGGTGGAGCAGGCGCTCCTCGCGGCGTCGGTGCTCGTCGGGCCGGGGTGTTCCGGCGTGCTCGTCGACGGGCCGGACCTCGTGCTCACGGCCGAGCACTGCATCCATGGTGGGGCTACGCACACGCTGCGGTTCTCCGACGGCTCGCAGCGGACGGGGTGGGTGGCGGGCGTCGACCACGCGGCCGATCAGGCGTTGCTGCTGCTCGAGGAGCCGGTGGCGCTCAAGCCGCTCATGCTCGTCCGCCAACGGCCGATCGCCGGGACCGTGCTCTACTTCGCCGGCAACCCGAGCCACCCGCGTTTCCAGGAAGCCAAGCTCGATCGCACCGGTCGATGTCCGTCGCTGCCGAGCCTCGGGAACGCGCTCTTCACCACGATCGACGGCATCCCGGGAGACTCCGGCGCGCCGATCGTCGACGGGGCCACCCGCGTCGTCGGCCTCGTGCACGGGGGCGCCCAGTGCCACATCGCGACGCCCTCCGATACGCTCCGCCGCTTGATCGCCGACGTGCTGAAGTAGCGGCGTCGGGGCGGGGCGGCATCAGTTGGTGAGCGGCTCTTCGATGATCTTCCGACCGCGCGGCGGCGGCGGCGGCGCGTTCACGCGATAGTCGTCGGCCGGCTCCGAGATCGGGCGGCGCGCCGGATGATCCGACATGCCGCGATACGCGCCGTCGCCGTCCTCGCGCGCGCGACGGACGCGACCGTCCTCGAGGTAGTCCTCCGCGCGCGGTGCCGGACGCGTGTCGATCTGCCGGAGATCCTCGTCGGCCGCCGCGGGGCCGAGATCCTCCTCCTGGTCCTGCGGTGCCCACGTCGGCTCCTCGCGGTCGAGTTCGTCGTCGCTCGGCGCGAGGTCGCGCTCGCCGTCGAGCTCGACGGGCTCGCGGCCGCGCAGACGCGCGACGGCGCGGTCGAGCTCGTCCTGGTCCTGGTTCGCCGCGAGCTGCCGCGCGCCCGGCTCGGTGCCCTTCTTGAAGCACTCGAGGTTGCCGTTGACGCTGACGAGCGTGACGCCCTCGGGAATCGCGAAGTCGCTCACCGGCGCGTCGCCGAGCGCTGCCTCCATGAAGTTGAGGAAGATCGGGGCGGCGACGCGGCCACCCGTCTGCTCCTTGCCGAGGCTGCGCTCGCTGTCGTAACCGACCCACACGCCGGTCAAGAGCTCCGGCGTGTAGCCGACGAACCAGGCGTCGTGCATGTCGTTGGTCGTGCCGGTCTTGCCGGCGACCGGACGGCCGAGCGGCGCGACCCGCTTCCCGGTACCGCGCTCGATGACGCTCTCGAGCATGCTCGTGACGAGATACGCGGTCTCGGGAGCGATCACCGGATCGGATGGCGCCTGGAACTCCTCCAGCACCCTGCCGTGCGGATCGGTGATCTTGGTGACGAAGATGGGGTCGAGGCGGCGGCCGCCGGTGCCGAATGCGGTGTAGGCGCGGGCCAGCTCGAAAAGCGTCACCTCGGCCGTGCCGAGCGAGATCGACAGGTTCTTCGCGAAGGGACGCGCGAAGCCGAAGCGCGGCAGGTAGTTGATCAGGTAGTTGAGCCCCATGCTCTGGGCGAGCTTCACGGTGACGACGTTCCGCGAGTGGGCGAGGGCGTTCCGGAGCGTCGTCGGTCCGATGAACTTCTCGTCGTAGTTCTGCGGCATCCAGGCCCGCCCGCCCCCCGCGAGCACGATCGGCTCGTCGACGATGATCGACGCCGGCGTCCAGCCGCGATCCATCGCCGCCGAGTAGACGAACGGCTTGAACGACGAGCCGGGTTGACGCTGGGCCTGCATCACGCGGTTGAACTGGCTGCGCTCGTAGTCGTAGCCGCCGACGAGCGCCTTCACCTGCCCGTTGGTGAGGTCGATCGAGACGAGCGCGCCTTCGAGCTGCGGGTCGCCGTCCATCTCGAGCTCGAGCCCGCCGCCCGTCTTCGTGACGTGGCGCCGAACCGCGATCAGATCGTATTTCGCGAGGCCGGTCGGCAGCGGATGATCCTTGGTCGCGACCAGGAGCCCGGTGAGGCGGTTGACCTGGACCCGCACGCCCGACTTGTCGATCGACAGCACGAGCGCCTGGTAGGCACGTCCGGGTTCGGGCTCGTTGGGATCGCGCGCCGCCTTGGCCGCCTTGATGAAGCGGTCGGCCTCCCCGGCCGTCAGGCGGCGGAGCGGGCGGGCGCGGGTACGGCCCATGTCGATCGCGTCGAGATGGCTCCGGAGCGCTTCCTCGGCCGCGCGTTGAAGCCGCAGATCGACCGTCGTGTAGACGTTCAAGCCGGCCTGGTACGGGGCGGTGCCGCCGTAGCGCTCCTCGAGGAAGCGCCGGACGTGCTCGACGAAGTAGGGCGCCGCGACGTAGGTCGGCGCGCTCGCGTCGTGGCGCGTCAGCTGGATCTCCTCCTGGAGCGCCTGCTCGCTCTGCTCCCAGGTTACGATCTTCTCGCGCGCCATGCGCTCCAGCACGTACCGCTGCCGGTACTTCGCGCGGTCCCAGTGTCGTACCGGCGAGTAGCGGCTCGGCGCCTGCGGCAGTCCGGCGAGGAGCGCCGCCTCCGCGAGATCGAGGTCGGCGACGTCTTTCCCGAAGTACTCCTGCGCCGCGGCGCCGACGCCGTAGGCGCCGTTTCCGAGGTAGATGAGGTTCAAATAGAGATAGAGGATCTCGTCCTTGGTGAGCTGCCGCTCGAGCCGGAGCGAGAGCAGGATCTCTTTGAGCTTCCGTTCGTAGCTCTTCTCGGGGGAGAGCAGCAGCGACTTCACGACCTGTTGGGTGATCGTGCTGCCGCCCTGGACGACCGTTCCGGCGGTGAAGTTCGCCATCGCGGCGCGGGCGATCCCGAGGACGTCGACGCCTTTGTGTCGGTAGAAGCTCGAGTCCTCGGCGGCGATGAAGGCCTGGCGGACGACGTCCGGGATCTTGGCGATCGGCACCAGGTAGCGCTTCTCGGTGTAGAACTCGCCGAGGAGCGTGCCGTCGGCGGCGTACACGCGCGTCGCGACGGGCAACTGGTAGCGTAGCAGCTTGTCGACCGGGGGGAGGTTGGCGCTGATCTCGCGGTAGACGATCCAGCCGGCAACACCGCACGTCGCCACTACGAAGAGCCCGACTCCCGCCGCGATCCGCCTGAGCCAGAGCCGCTTGGGCTTCTTCGCCTGCGCTTTACTCGGCATCCGTTGCTCGTCTTCGGTCATATCGTCCGCTCCCGGGGATGGTCAATCGGCACTGGAGACTCGCAGCGTTGCGAGCGTCGTCGACGGGCTGCGATACGCGCGCCGGGGGGCTCCGACATGCACGCCATCCTCTGTGTGGACGACGATCGGGCGGGCCTGGCGACCGTCGCGCGAACCCTGCGCGAGATCGCGCCGGTCTTGACGGCGCATTCGGGAGGGGAAGCGCGCGCCGTGCTCGGGCCCGACATCGCCGTCGTCGTGAGCGACTATCGCATGCCGACGATGCTCGGGACGGAGCTCCTCGCCGAGGTGCGGGCGCGCGACGCGAGCACGGGGCGCATCCTCCTGACCGCGTACGCCGACGTCGAGAGCCTGATGGACGCCATCAACCGCGGGCACGTCCACCGCTACGTGCCGAAGCCATGGGACCCGCGCGAGCTGCGCGCGGCCGTGCGGCAGGCGCACGAAGCGACGCTGGCTCTGCGCGCGAAGGCGCGGCTCGACGCCGAGACGGGGCGCGCCTGCGACCGCTTGCGCGAGCTCGATGCGCTCCGCGTCCGCTTCCTCACGCTGGCGGCGCACGAGCTTCGGACGCCGCTCCACGTGATCGGGGCGGCGCTCGACGCGCTCGGCGGCATGCCGCTCGAGGCGGACGCCGCGGAGCTGGTCGGGACCGCGCACCGCCACGCCGGCTGGCTCGGGCGCAGCGTCGCGGCGATGACCGATCTCGTTCGACTCTCGCATCCGGGTCCGCGTCGCCACGGTGCCGTCTGCCTGGCGACGGTGGTCCGCCGCGCGGCCGCCGACGTGCGGCCGTTCTGCGTGCGGCGGCGCCTGACCCTCGTCGTGGACGTCCCGCACGCCTGCGCCGTCTGGGGCGATGGCGGCGATCTCCAGCGCGCGCTCCTCAATCTCTGCTTGAACGCCGTGCGCTTCACCCCCGACGGCGGTCACGTGAGCCTCCGGCTCGCCGCGACCCCCGCCGGAGCCGAGGTCTCGGTCGCCGACACGGGCATCGGCATCGCGCCCGACCTCCGCCCGCGGCTCGGCGAGCCGTTCGTCACCGGCGCGCCGCTCGACGCGCACCACAGCGACCCGATCACGTTCCGTGCCGGCGGGGTCGGCCTCGGGCTCGCGGTCGTGCGCGCGATCGCCGCCGACCACGGCGGCGACCTCCGCGTCACGAGCGAGGAGGGCGTCGGCACGCTCGCGACGCTCGTGCTGCCGGCGCGACAGCCGGGCAGCGCGTCGATTGACAGCCCGAGCGGGCGCCGAGACAATGCGCCGTGACCGACACGCGCGTCCGCTTCCTCGATCTACAGGCGCAGTACGTCGGGTTGAAAGCGGACATCCGGCGCGCGGTCGACGCGGTCTTCGAAGCGCAGGCGTTCGTGCTCGGCCCCGCCGTCGCGGCGTTCGAGACCGCGCTCGGCCGCTACCTCGATGCGCCGCACGTGATCGGGGTCGCCTCCGGCACCGACGCGCTCTACCTGGCGCTCCGCGCGTGCGACATCGGTCCCGGGGACGCCGTGCTCACCACGCCGTACAGCTTCGCGGCGAGCGCGACGCAGATCGCCCGTACGGGCGCGCGGCCCTATTTCGGCGACATCGAGCGCGACTCGTTCAACCTCGACGTCGCCGGCGCGCGGCGTTGGCTCGCCGGGTCCTGCCGGCGTGAGGGGGGTGTGCTGCGGGCGCCCGGCGGCGAGGCGCTGCGCGCGATCGTCCCGGTCCACCTGTTCGGCCGGCCGTGCGCGATCGGGGCGATCGCGGCGCTCGCGGGCGAGCACGGGCTCGACGTCGTGGAGGACGCGGCGCAGGCGATCGGCGCGCGCGTCGACGGTCGTGGTCCGTACGCGGGGACCGTCGGACGCTTCGGCTGCTTCTCCTTCTATCCGACGAAGAACCTCGGCGGCGCGGGCGACGGCGGATGCGTGGTCGCGAGGCACGCCGCCGACGCCGACCGCGTCCGCTCCCTCGCGCGCCACGGTGCCGAAGGCGGGCCCTATCGCCACGTCGCGCTCGGGATCGCCTCGCGGCTCGACGCCCTGCAGGCGGCGGTGCTCGGCGTGAAGCTCGCGCACGTCGATGCCTGGAACGCGGCGCGCCGCGGCCACGCCGAGCGGTACGAGCGGCTGCTCGACGCGGCGCTCGGCGCGGCCGGCGTCGTCGCCGCGCCGGCGCGCGTGCCGGGCCACGTCTTCCATCAGTACGTCGTGCGCGTGCCCGACCGCGACCGCGTGCGCGCCGAGCTCGCCGCGGCGGGCATCGAGACGCAGGTCTACTATCCGATCCCGCTCCACGTGCAGCCGTGCTTCGCCGCGCTCGGCCATCGCCCGGGCGAGCGTCCCGAGGCCGAACGCGCCGCCGCCGAGTCGCTGGCGCTGCCGATCTATCCCGAGCTCGGCGACGACGCTGCGGCGGCGGTCGTCGCGGCGCTCGCCGGCGCGCTTCGTCGGCCCGGCGCGTGAAGCGCCGCGAGCTCCCGTCGGCGCTCACGATCGCCGGCTCGGACAGCGGCGCCGGCGCGGGCATCCAGGCCGACTTGAAGACCTTCGCGGCGCGCAACGTCTACGGCACGAGCGCCCTGACGGCGGTCACCGCGCAGGACACGCGTGCCGTTCACGCGGTGCGGGTGCTGCCGGCGGCATTCGTGCGGGCGCAGGTCGACACCGTGCTCGACGACCTCGGGGCGAATGCGGTGAAGACGGGCATGCTCGGCAGCGCGGCGGTCGTGGCGGCCGTCGCCGAGGCGCTCGTCGCGCATCGCGTGCGGCGCCTCGTCGTCGATCCGGTCCTGCACGCGAGCGCCGGCCGCGCGCTGCTCGGGCCTGGGGGCGCGGCGCTTCTCCTGCGGCGCCTCGTGCCGCTCGCCGAAGTGGTGACGCCGAACCTCGCGGAGGCGTCGCTGCTGGTCGGTTTCCCGGTCCGGGACCTCGGTGCGATGGAGGAGGCGGCGCGATGCCTGGTCCGTGCCGGCGCGCGTGCGGCCGTCGTGACCGGCGGACATCTCACCGGCGATGCGGTCGACGTGATGCTCGCCGAGGGCCGGCTCGTTCGCTTGCGCGCGGCGCGCGTGCCCGGGCCGACGCCGCACGGCACCGGCTGCACCTTCGCGGCGGCGATCGCGGCGGAGCGGGCCAAGGACGTCCCGCTCGTCGACGCGGTGCGCGCGGCGAAGCGCTACGTGACGACCTGCATTCGCCGCGCCCGCCCCCTCGGCCACGGTCGCCCCGTTTTGGGGCATCTCGCGCTCGAGTAGGTGCTCGCCCGGGCCTCGACGGAGCGTCGTAGGCCGCCGATTCTCCTGGTTTCCGCGTTGTTCCCGGCCGAGGGCCTAGGCTATAGTCTCGGCCCGAGCAGCCGGCCGTCGTCCACGCCTCGAGGCGCGGGCCGACGGTCTCCCTCCCACGGCGGCCTTCCCGAGTACGAGCGCGGACGTCTGATTCGAGAATGGAGCGCATGAGCGAGCGAAAGATGGCGACAGCCGAGACCACTGCTCGACGCGCGCGCGCACGGAAGGGGCAGGGCCTCTCCATTCTCGAGGATATCGGCACCGTCATCAGCCACTCGCAGACGCTGCAGGAGACCTTCGACAACCTCGTACGCATCGTCGCCGAGCGCATGAGTACGGAGGTCTGTTCGCTCTACCTCTTCGACCCGAAGGAAGAGTTGCTGACGCTCTGGGCGACGACGGGTCTCGAGCGCGCGGCGGTCGGCAAGGTGACGATGAAGGTGAGCGAAGGTCTCACCGGCCTCGTCATCGAGAAAGGCGAGCCGGTGATGGTCGTCGATGCGCTCGCGCACGCCCGCTACAAATATTTCCCGGAAACGGGCGAGGAGCGCTATCACTCGTTCCTCGGCGTGCCGATCTCGGAGAAGCGGACCGCCCTCGGCGTGCTCGTCGTGCAGACGCTCCGCCGCCGCCGCTTCACGCCGAACGAGCTTCGGCTGCTGCGCGCGATCGCCGCCCAGGCGGGCGGCATCATCGTGCAGGCGCGGCTCATGGAGTCGCTCGAGAGCAAGGAGAAGGAGCGGCAGGAGTACCGCTCGCGGATGGTCGACGCGATCCGCCGCCTGCACGCCTACGAGACCACCGACGAGCGGCCGGCGAAGGGCGCGAAGCGGCGTGCTGGTCAGCACCGGCTGACCGGCCTCGGGGCGTCGCCGGGTTTCGGGCGCGGGCACGCGCACCTCCTCCATCCCGAGGTGTCGCTCGATCACGTGGAGGAGCGTCACGTCGGTGATCCGGAAGGCGAGCGTACGCGCCTCCTGCACGCGGTCGAGCGTTCGGTCGAGGAGATGGTGCATCTCAAGGAGAAGATGCACACCGTCGCGCCCGAGATCGACGGCGCGATCTTCGACGCGCAGCGCATGATGCTCGAGGATGCGACGTTCCTCGGCAAGATCACGAGCCGCCTCGACGACGGTCTCGCGGCCGAGAGCGCGCTCAGGCAGGTGGTCGACGAGTACGTCGCCGCGTTCCTCGCGGTCACCGACGGCTATCTGCGCGAGCGCGCCGCCGACGTGCGCGACATCGGCCAGCGCCTCCTGCGCAACCTCCTCGGTCACGAGGAGCGCGAGCGCGGCTTCGCGGGCGACGTCGTGCTCGTCGCGCACGAGCTCACGCTCACCGATCTCACCCTCATGGAGCACGACCGCCTGAAGGGCATCGTGCTCGCGACGGGCGGCGTGACGTCCCACGCGTCGATCCTGGCCAAGTCGTTCGAGATCCCGACCGTCGTCGGCGTCGGCCACGTCGCCGACGTGCTGCACGAGGGCGACGAGATGATCGTCGACGGCAACTCGGGCGTGGTCTACGTGAACCCGGGCGTCGACGTGAGCCGCGAGTACCAGCGGCTCGACAAGGAGTACCGCGCCTTCAACCTGCAGCTCGAGGCGATCCGCGATCTTCCGGCCGAGACGACCGACGGCCACCGCGTGAACCTCTACGCCAACATCGGCCTGATCGGCGACTTGAACTTCGCGCGCGATCACGGCGCCGAGGGCGTCGGCCTCTATCGCACCGAGGTGCCGTTCCTCTCGTACAAGGACTTTCCTGGCGAGGAGGAGCAGCTCGCGCTCTATCGCAAAGTGATCGACCGCATGCCCGGGCGGCCGATCACCATCCGCACGCTCGATCTCGGCGCCGACAAGTACGCGAGCTATCTCACGACGCAGCAGGAGGAAAATCCATTCCTCGGGTGGCGGTCGATCCGCATCTCGCTCGAGATGCCGGCCATCTTCAAGGCGCAGCTCCGCGCCATCCTGCGCGCCGGCGTGCACGGCAGCGTGCGGATGATGTTCCCGATGATCTCGAGCGTCGAGGAGATCCGGCGCGTGAAGGAGCTCCTCGTGGAGGCGTGTCAGGAGCTCGACGAGGCCGGACTGCCGTACGATCGCGCGATGCCGATCGGCATCATGATCGAGGTGCCCGCCGCCGTGTGGCTCGCTCCGCGGCTCATCGAGGAGGTCGATTTCTTCAGCATCGGCACCAACGATCTCATCCAGTACCTGCTCGCCGTCGACCGCAACAACTCGAAAGTGGCGCCGCTCTACGAACCGTTGCATCCCGCCGTGCTCGGCGCGATCGGCGAGGTCGCGCAGGCGGCGAAGGACGCGGGCAAGCTCGTCGGCATGTGCGGCGAAATGGCGTCCGATCCCCTCGCGACGCTGCCCCTCCTCGGGATGGGGCTCGACGACCTCAGCATGGGCCCGTTCTTCGTGCCGGTCATCAAGCGCTTCATCCGCTCCGTGCCGTACTCGCTCGCGGAGGAGGTCGCGCGCGACGTACGGACGCTCAGTACGGCGAAGGAGATCAAGGGCTACCTGTTCTCGCGCTTGAAGGAGCTCGGCGTGATCGAGCTCATGGACATCTATCATTGAGGAAGGGGGACGCCTGGTCGCCGCGCATGGCGCCGATGTCGATTGACAAGGTTTTGAGCCGTCGATAAGCGACCTTGCCCGCTGCAAAAGGAGGGGCTCATGTGGCTGCGCGAGGAAGACGAGGATTGGGACGACGACGACGATCTCGACGACGATGACGACGATTTCGACGACGACGAGGAGGAGGACGACGACGAGGAGTGGAACGCCGACGAGTGATCGTCGGCGTCGGGGCTGAGCGGCGGACCCGAGGGAGCAATGGGGACGAGTCGCGCGTGGGACGCCCCGGTCTTTCCCTTCGAACGGGTCGACCTGCGTGACCGGGAGCTGTGGCTGCGTCCGCTGCTGGCGGCGGATGCGTTCACGCTCTTTCGATTGATCGACGCCGAGCGCGTGCGGCTCGGCCAGTGGCTTCCCTGGGTCGAAGAGACCCGCACGGAGCGCGATAGCGCGCGCTTCATCGCCGACGCCACCGAGGAGCGGCGGCGGCGGCGGAGCCTGGTGTTGGCGATGTGCGTCGAGGGCGCGATCGTGGGGACGATCGGCCTCCACTACGTCGAGTGGTTCGATCGCTCGGCGGAACTCGGGTACTGGATCACGTCGGCGGCCGAGGGCCGCGGCATCGTGACGCGCGCGGCGCGGGCGCTCCTGACGTTCGCGTTCGGGACGGTGGGATTGCATCGCATCGTCGTGCGGTGCGCCGTCGGCAATGAGCGCAGCGCGCGGGTGGCGGAGCGGCTCGGGATGCGGCGGGAAGGGTTGTTGCGCGAGGCGCACTACGTGGGCGGGAGGTTTCTCGATCAGCACCTGTACGCTCTGCTTCGCCACGAGCACGCCGCCGACCGCTGAAACGGGCCCATCCGCGGCGTTGCTCGGTCGTTCGCTTGTGCGGCATAGCTCCGCTATGCCTCCGCGCTCACTTCCTCGCGCCTTGCGGCTGGACCCGTTTGAGCGGTCGGCTCTGGTCGCCGTCGTTGGTGGTTGGCGCGTGGTGGGCGGGCTCGCTTCGCTCGTCGCCATCCTTGAGTTCTGTTTTTCGGAGGTTCGCGATGGACTTGCAGCTTGCTGACAAGGTCGTGGTCATCACTGGCGGTGCTTCAGGTATCGGGCTTGTGACGGCGCGGATGTTTGCGGCGGAGGGTGCGCGGCTCGTGCTTGGAGACGTCAACGAGGGGGCGGTGGCAGCGGTCGCTGCGGAGCTGGAGGCCGTGGGGCAGCGGGTCGACGTGCGGGAATATCCGCAGTGCGTGGCGTTGATCGAGCGAGCGGTAGCGGTGCATGGGCGCGTCGACGTGCTCGTGAACAGCGCGGGGGTGGGGGGGATTCCGCGGCTCTTCCTGGAGTCGGATCCCGATGACGGGGATTGGGACGCGATGCTCGACGTCAATCTGCGCGGCACCATGCATTGCTGCCGGGCGGTCGCGGAACGGATGACGGCGCAGCGCGCGGGGCGGATCGTGAACCTCGCGTCGGAGGCGGGAAAGCTGAACGAGAAGCGCATCGTCGTGTACGGCGCGACGAAGGGGGGAGTGATCGCGTTCACCAAGGGGCTTGCGATCGAGCTCGGGCGCTTCGGGATCACGGTGAACGCGGTCTGCCCGGGCGTGACCCGGACGCCGATGACCTCGTACATCACCGACGAGATGGAGCGGGAGTGGTCGCGCTACTACCCGCTCGGCCGCCTCGGGCGTCCCGAGGACATCGCGCCGATGATCGCGTTCCTCGCCTCGTCGCAGGCGTCGTGGATCACCGGCCAGGCGATCAGCGTGAACGGGGGCTTCGGGCGCTCCTGACGCGCGCGCCGGCCGTTGCGGGCGCGCGCCATCCGGGATACCCGAGCCGCACACGGAGGAGCACGATGGGTCGACGAGCAGGAGCGCGGGTGTGGCCGACGGCGATCGCGAGCGTCATCATGGGGGCGGCGCTCGCCGGCTGCGCGGCGGGGCAGGCGGGGAAGGCCCGGCCGTCGGGGTTCCTCGGCGACTATGCGCAGCTCCGCGAGGGCGGCGAGGGACAGGCGCTCCTCGTGTACGTCGATCCGAGCGTGCGGTTCTCGACGTACCGCAAGATGATCATCGACCCGGTGACCATCTGGCGTGACGCCGGGACCAAGGACATCCCGCCCGACGAGGCGCAGGATCTGATCGACGACCTCGACGACGTGCTGCGCATGACGCTCGACGACGACTATCAACTCGTGAAGGAGCCGGGGCCCGACGTGCTGCGCCTGCGGGTCGCGATCACCGAGGCCGAGGGCTCGTGGCGGGTGGTCGACGGCCGCCTCGGCGACGAGCTCGACGAGGATCTCCGGGCCGTCAAGACGAAGGAGCCGTCGGACGCCACCAAGAGCTTCGTCGGCAAGGCCGGCGTCGAAGCCGAGATCCTCGACTCGACGAGCGGGAAGCGCCTCGCGGCCGCGATCGATCGGCGGGTCGGCGCGCGCACGCTCAAGCCCGAGAAGAACGCGTGGTCCGACGTCGAGCGCGCCTTTCGCTACTGGGCGGACCGGCTGCGGGACCGGCTCGGCGAGCTCCGCAAGCGCTCCTGAGTCGCCCCCGGACCGCCCGCTCGCGGCCGAGCATCCGGTGCGGATGGGCCTCGCGACGCGCCCGGAAGGATCTTGCCGTCGCCCTAGAGTCCGAGCTCGCGCGCGATCATCTCGCGCTGTAGCTCGCTCGATCCCTCGCCGAGCTCGAAGACCTTGCAGTCGCGGTAGAAGCGGCTGACCGGCGACTCGGACATGAAGCCGCTGGCGCCGTGGTAGTGCAGCGCCCGCTCCACGATGCGCGTGCAGGCCTCGGTGGCGTAGAGCTTGGCCATGGAGGCCTCGCGGCCGTGGGGAAGTCCCCGATCGGCGGCGATCGCGGCGCGGTGGCACAGCAGGCGCGACGCTTCGACCTGCACCGCCATGTCGGCGATGCCGAAGCGCACCGCCTGGAACGATCCGATCGGGTGGCCGAACTGCGTGCGCGCCCGCGCATGGCCGAGCGTGGCGTCGAGCGCCGCCCGCGCCAGCCCGACCGCGAAGGCCGCCGAGGCGATCCTCCCGAGCGTGAGCGTGTGGAGCGCGTCGAGAAAGCCGTGATGCTCTCGACCGATCCGGTTGCCGGCGGGAACGCGGCAATCCTCGAAGACGAGCTCCGCCATCTCGGAGGCCCGCACGCCGAGCTTCGAGAGCGAGGCGGCCACGCGGAATCCCGGCCGGTCGCGCTCGACGAGGAAAAGCGAGAGTCCCTTGAGCCGCCGCTCGGGAGCCGTCGACGCGACCACGATCAGGAAATCCGCGATGGGTCCGTTGGTGATGAAGAGCTTCGCGCCGTTGATCACATAGGAGTCGCCGTCGGCGACGGCTCGAGTCGCGACCGAGCCCGCGTCGGACCCGGCGCCCGCCTCCGCGAAGGCCCATCCACCGATCCGTTCGCCCTGGAGCGCCGGGGGGAGCCAGTGCCGTCCGAGGTCCGCGGAGCCGAAACGTTCGAGCGCCGCGCAGGCCAGCGCCATGTGGACGTAGATGCCGAGCGCGATACCCGCCGATCCGTAGGCGAGCTCTTCGCAGAGGATCGCGTAGTCGAGGTTCGTCCCGCCCGATCCGCCGACCTCCTCGGGAAAGCGCAGCCCGAGATAGCCGAGCGCGCCGAGTTGGGGGAAGATCTCTCTCGGGAAGCGCTCCTTCGCGTCGCAGGCGGCCGCGATGGGGACGATCTCGTTCGCGACGAACTCCCGCAGTGCCCGCTGGAGCTCGCGCTGCTCGTCGCTGAGATAGAAATCGGGTTCGGCCATCTCAGCGGCCTCGGAAAACCGGCGCGCGCTTCTCGTCGAAGAACGCCCGCACCCCTTCGCGATGGTCCTCGGTCTGGATGCAGTTCGTCTGGGCGAAGATCTCGTAGTCGAACTCCGCGTCCCGGGTGAGGTCGAGCGAGCGGCGGATGGCGCGCTTCGTGAAGGCCAGGGCGATGGGCGGCCCGTTGCGCAGCCGCTCGGCGAAGGATCGGACTTCGTCGTCGAGCGTCTGCGCCGGGACCACGCGATGCACGAGGCCGAGGGCGAGCGCTTCGTCGGCGTGAACGAGCCTTCCGGTCATCATGAGCTCGGTCGCGGCGCCGAGCGGGATGAGCCGCGGCAGGTAGTAGCCGGCCGCCATGTCGCAGCCCGCGAGCCCGATCCGCACGAAGGGCGCGCCCATGCGGATCCCCTCTCGCGCGATGCGGAAGTCGCAGGCAATGGCGAGGCCGAGGCCTCCGCCGACGGCGTCGCCCTGGAGCCGCGCGATGACGGGGATGTCGAGGTCGGCGATCCGGCGAACGGGGTCGAGGTACCGGTCCACGATGGGCGCCCATTCGCTCGGCGGGCGCTCGACCATCTCGGCGCGGTCGGCGCCGGCGCAAAACGCCGGCCCTTCCGCGGTGAGGATCAAGACCCGATCGTCGCGGGTACGGACCTCGTCCAACGCCTCGATCAAGGCATTCAACATTTCGGAGCCGAGGGCGTTCAGCTGTTTCGGTCGGGCGAGGGTGATGGTCGCGATGCCATCGTGGCTCTCCAGTCGAAGCGGCGCGCTCATCGTTCAGCCCTCGAGGCCGAAGGCGCGGATCGCGTTGTCGCGCACGATCTTGCGGTAGGCGCTGTCCGAGACGCCGAGCTCGCGGAGCTCCGTGAGCGTGCGGTCGAAGGTGAGCAGCGGATAGTCGGTCGCCCACAGCACCTTGTCCTGGCCGTAACCGTTCGCGAACTTGACGAACGACTCGGGCCAGTGTTTCGGCGTCCGCGCGCTCGTCTCGACGTAAACGTTCGGATGCTTCCACGCCAGCACCATCATCTCCTCGTGCCAGGGCTGCCCCAAGTGACACCCGAGAATCACGAGCTCGGGGAACGCGAGGGCGACCTCGTCGAGATAGATGGGCCGACCGGCCTCCGAGGGGAGCAGCGGACCGGTGTGGCCCACCTGGATCGCGACGGGAAGCCCGAGCTCGACGCACTTGGCGTACACCGGCCAATACATCTTCTGGTTCGGCGGCGAGCCGACCGTGCCGTCGCCGTAGGCATAGGGCTCGAGACGGAGGCCGCGGAGCCCGAGCTGCTTCGCCAATCGCTCGATCTGGCGCACGACGTCCATGGGCTTGCCGCGCGGATCGACCGTGCCGACGCCGGTGAAGCGGTCGGGGTGCTTGGCGCAGCACTCGGCCACTTCCTCGTTCGTGATGATCTCGACGTTGCCGTAGCCGAACGCCGAGAGCATCAGCCGCTCGACACCGGCCGCGTCCATCTGGTCGATGAGCTGCGAGACGGTCACGCCCCGCTCGAAGAGCTCGAGGGTGCCGTAGCGCTTGAAGATGTGGATGAACTCGGCAGGCCACCGATCGAGGGTTCCCGGCCGAACGAGGGTAGCCCAGGCGTCGATCGCTCCGACGGTCTTGCTCATGACAGTCTCCTTTCCGGTGGGACATGGGTCCCGGCTCGTCGTGGCAGTCGCATAACAAGTTGACAAAAGATCGTCAACTGTTAAGTTGCACGCAATGCTCGAGTCCAATCAGGCCCCGGTGGAGTCGTCGGACGCGACCCGTGACACCATTCTCGAGGCGGCGCGGCGACGCTTCCTGCGCTTCGGGGTGCGCAAGACGACGATGGACGAGGTTGCGCGCGAGGCGGGTTGTTCGCGCACCACCCTCTATGCCCACTTCCGGAATAAGCAGGATCTCTACGCACGGTTGCTCGAGCAGGATACGGAGACGTTCATTCGGGAGACGAGCGGTGTGCTCGCGACCGAAGGGAACGCCGGCGCGAAGATCCGCCGCATCGTCGAGATCACACGGCACACCTACGCGCGCAATCACGTCATGCGTCTGGCGCTCGCGCGGGATGCGGAGATGAGTCTCGAGCCCGTCGCGCGCGCGTTCACGCGCGACCAGGAGCAACGCATCGTCGGCCTGCTGCGCCAGGCTCTCGAGGAGGGCGTGAAGGAGGGGTCGCTGCGGTCGATCGACACCGAGCGTGTCGCCTATCTGATGTTCCACCTCGGTCGGTTCCTCGTCGAGCGCGAGACGGCCGGCGTCGGCGACTACCCGTTCGACGAGATCGTGGCGCTCATGGACGAGGTCTTCGCGCGCGGCATCGGAAAGTCACGCGCGGGGCGCTGAGGAGGGTTGGTGGTCAGCTTCGAGCTTTCCGACACGATCCGGGCGGTTCGCGATCTCATACACACGTTCGCGGAGAACCAGATCCGGCCGGTCGCTCCTCGCCACGACGAGGACGAGTCGTTCCCGTGGGAGGTGCTCGAGAAGGCCAAAGCCATCGGACTCCTCCTCGACTACGCGCGTCCCGCCGACGAGTCCGACACTGAGCGTGCCGGGAATCCGGTGGCAGCGGAGCGGAACCTCCTCTCCGCCGTTGCGGCCGAGGAGCTCGGCTGGGGCTGCGCGGGGATCACGATCGCGATCCAGGGGACGGCCTTCGCCGCGGCCCCCGTCCAGATGTTGGGGACGCCTGGGCAGCGCGCCTTCTTCGGGGAGTGCCTCGATGGGCGCGACGAGGACGGTCACCTCAAGGTGGCGAGCCTCGCGCTGACCGAGCCGGACGCCGGATCGGACCTCTCGCGCGTCGCGACGACGGCGGTGAAGGACGGCGGCTGCTACGTCCTCAACGGGCGCAAGCAGTTCGCGACGAACGGGAGCCTCGCGAGCATCTATGTCGTCTGGGCCTCGGTCGATTCCGCGGCGGGCCGCGCTGGCCTGCGGGCGTTCCTCGTTCCCCGCGGCACACCCGGTCTGATTCCGGGGAAGAAGGAGCGCAAGCTCGGGATCCGGGCCTCGGACACCGCGGGCGTGATCCTCGAGGACTGCCGGGTTCCGGCAGCGCAGATGCTCGAGCCGCGCACGCCTCAGCGCGGGGGAGCCAAGGGGGTGCTCGACGCCACGCGGCCCATGGTGGGGGCACTGTCGCTCGGCGTCGCGCGGGCGGGGCTCGAGGTGGCCACCGAGTACGCGCGAGAGCGCGTCCAGTTCGGAGAGCCCATCGCCAAGAAGCAGGGCGTAGCCTTCCAGCTCGCGGACATGGCCATGGAGATCGAGGCCGCCCGCGGCCTGGTGTGGAAGGCCGTGTGGTTGGCGGATCGCGGAATCCCGAACGCGGCGATTGCGGCCATGTCCAAGGCGAAGGCCGCCGCCGTGGCCATGGACGTGACGACCCGGGCGATCCAGATCCTCGGCGGATACGGCTTCTGCCGGGACTACCCGGTCGAGAAGTGGTTCCGCGACGCCAAGATCATGGACATCTTCGAGGGCACGGGGCAGATCCAGCGCACCATCATCGCGCAGGAGCTGACCGGTCTCGACTGCAAGTAGGAGACGCCGCCATGGCTTTCCCCCAGTGGACCGACGAGCACGAGGCCTTCCGCGAGAGTGTCCGGCGCTTCGCGGCCGAGGAGATCCGCCCCTTCGCCGAGAAGTGGCAGGCGGAGGGCGCCTTTCCGGACGATCTCTTTCGCAAGGCGGGAGAGAACGGCCTCCTCGGCGTGCGCTTCGACCCGAAGTGGGGCGGCAGCGGGCTCGACTACTGGTACACCGTCATCCTAGTGGAAGAGCTGGTGCGCGGCCGCGACATCGGTTGTGTCGTGGGTCTGCTGGTTCAGTGCGAGATGGCGACGGCCGTGATCCACGACCACGCCACCGACGCGTTGCGCAAGGAGTGGCTGGTGCCCGCGATCACCGGCGAGCGCATCGCCGCGCTCGGCGTGTCGGAGCCGGGTGGTGGCTCCGACGTGGCGTCGCTCCATACGACCGCGAAGGCTGACGGCGACGACTACGTCATCCGCGGCTCGAAGATCTTCATCTCGAACGGCGCGCGCGCGGATTTCGTCACCCTGGCGGTCCGCACCGGCGGCCCCGGGCCGGGCGGCGTGAGCCTCGTAGTGTGTCCGACCGACGCCGAGGGCTTCCAGGTGAGCCGCCGGCTCCAGAAGGTCGACCTCCACTCGAGCGACACGGTGGAGCTCTTCTTCGACGACGTGCGGATTCCGCGGACCAATCTGATCGGCGAGGAGGGGCGGGGGTTCCGCTACATCATGCAGGCCTTCCAGGGCGAGCGCCTCGTGCTCGCCACCATGATGAACGCGGTGTGCCGGGACGTCATGGAGGAGACGCTCGCCTACATGGGGGAGCGCAAGGTCTTCGGCCAGCCGATCGGATCGATGCAGGCGTGGCGCCATCGCATGGCCGACTGGATCACGCGCCTCGAGGCATCCGAAGCGCTCACCTATCGTGCGGCCGATCGACTCGCCGACGGCGATCCGCAAGGCGAGCTGGCCGTCAGCATGGCGAAGCTCTACGGCGCCGAGCTGATCCGCGGCCTCGTGCTCGACTGCGCCCAGGCCCACGGCGGCTACGGGTTCATGGCGGACAACTACGTCGCGCGGTGCTCGCGGGGTCTCCAGAACTGGGGCATCGGAGCCGGCTCGAGCGAGGTGATGCGCGAGATCATCGCCAAGCGCCGGATGGCGGTGGCTGGCGCGTGAGCCGGCGCGCGGTCATCGCCGGCGTGGGCCACACGGCCTTCGGGAAGTTCCCGGATCGCACGGCCTGGGATCTCGAGGCCGAGGCGGCCGCGGCCGCGGTCGCGGATGCCGGGCTTCGCCCCGCTGACGTGGACGGGCTCCTCACCGATCCGGGAGCCGTGCAGGGGATCCTCGACGGCATCACGCCGCACTTCCTTCGCCTGGGCGCCCAACTCGGTCTCGACCCGACCTACACCGGGTCCGAGATCCTCGGCGGCGCCGGAAGCGTCGCGATCGTGGAGCGCGCCGCGCTCGCGGTCGAGGCCGGGCTCTGCGAGGCGTGCCTGTGCGTCTATGGCGACAGCGCGCTCTCGGGCGCCGACGCGTACGGGTACGGACGCGGCGACGAAGCCGCCTTCGGCTTCTTCGGAGCGGCCGGGCTGCACGCGCTCGCGGCGCGCCGGCACATGCACCGCTACGGCACGCGCCCCGAGCACCTCGGCGAGGTCGCCGTCGCTGCGCGCGCCTACGCGGCCCGGGTCCCGCATGCCCAGAAGCGCGGCGCGCTCGGCATGGACGAGTATCTCGCCTCCGATCCGATCGTCGAGCCGCTCCGGCGCCTGGACTGCTGTCTGGTCTCGGACGGCGCCGCCGCCGTGGTGGTGACGACGGCGGAGCGCGCCGCCGGGTCGCGCCGACCGGCGATCCCCATTCTCGGGCACGCGCAGGCGCATAGCCTCTCGACCTATGCCTCGCCCGACCACTTCGACGCGCTGCCGGCCAGCCGCTCGGGCCCCGAGGCGTTCGGCCGTGCCGGTGTCGCACCGGCCGACGTCGACGTCGCGCTCCTCTACGATTGCTTCACCATCGTGGTGCTGCTGCAGCTCGAGGACTACGGCTTCTGCGAGAAGGGAGAGGCGGGACCGTTCGTCGAGGGGGGCCGGATCGGGCCGGGCGGGAGCCTGCCCGTGAACACCAGCGGCGGGCTCCTCGCCGAGGGGTACGGCGGCGGCATGCTCCACGTGATCGAGGCGGTGCGGCAGCTGCGCGGCGACGCCGGGGACCGCCAGGTCGCGGATGCCGAGGTGGCGCTCGTCTCCGGACATGGACTCGGCATGAACACCCACGCGACGCTGGTGCTGGGGGTCTGACATGTCCGTTACCTCCGCGCCGTTGGCTCCGCGACCCGACGCGTTGACGCGGCCCTTTTGGGAGGCCTGTAGCCGCGGAAGGCTGGAAGTGTCGGCGTGCGCGGACTGCGGACACCTGTTCTTGCCTCCCGGTCCCTGCTGTCCGCGCTGCTGGTCGCGGCGGCTCGCGGCGCGCGCGGTTTCCGGGAACGGGCGGGTGTGGAGCTTCGCGACCTACCGCCGCACCTACCATCCGGCCATGCCGGCGCCCTACGTCGTCGCCCTCGTCGAGCTCGACGAGGGGCCCCGCCTGATTTCCAACGTCGTGGGGTGCGCGCCGGAAGACGTCGCGATCGACATGCCGGTCCGCGTCCGCTTCGAGGAGGTCGGGGAGTTCACCCTGCCGCGCTTCGAGCCGCTGAGTGGCGGGGGACGATCGTGACGATCCGCTTCGAACGCGCGGGAGCGATCGCGATCGTCACGATCGATCGTCCCGAGGTGCTGAACGCGCTCGACGCCGCGACCAGCGACGCCCTGGTGGAGGCCTGGCGCCGCTTCCAGGCGGACGGCGATCTCCGCGTCGCCGTCTTGACCGGCGCGGGCGAGCGCGCGTTCTGCGCCGGCGCGGATCTCCGCGGGGTCGGCGACTTCTACCGGAGGCTCACGTCCGCCGAGCGCCTGCGGCGCTCGGAGCAGGCGCCCGGGCTCGGGGGGATCACGAAGAATCTCGCGATCGACAAGCCCATCCTCGCGGCGGTGAACGGCCACTGCCTCGCCGGGGGGCTCGAGATCGCCCTCGCGTGCGATCTCCGGATCGCCGCGGAGAACGCCACGTTCGGTCTGCCCGAGGTCACGCGCGGCATCCTCCCCGGCGCCGGCGGGACGCAGCGCCTGCCGCGCCTGATCGGGCCGGCGCACGCCCTCGACCTGATCCTGACCGGTCGCCGGATCGATGCCCGCGAGGCGGAGCGGATCGGCCTGGTCACGCGCGTCGTCCCGCCGGCCGAGCTTCGCGATGCGGCGCTGGCCGTGGCGTCCGCCATCGCGGCGAACGGCCCGCTCGCCGTCCGTGCCGCCAAGGCCTCGGTGTGGCGCGGTCTCGATCTTCCCCTCGAAGATGGCCTCCGGCTCGAGCAGCTGCTCGCCGAGCCCGTGCGCCAGAGCGACGACGCCCAGGAGGGCGTGCGCGCCTTCCTGGAGAAGCGTCCACCCGACTTCAAGGGGAGGTGAGGATGCCCGTTCCTCCGCGACGCCACGTCGGCCAGTACGTCGCCTCCGGAGACTGGAGCGGCTACTGGACCACGCGCATCAGCCGCGCCGAGCGCGGGAAGATCTGGGTGCGCGGCTACCCGATCGAGGAGCTGATGGAGGGGCTCTCCTATTCGGAGGCGGCCTTCCTGCTCCTGCGCGGCGAGCTGCCCGGCGCGCGCGAGGCCGCGCTCTTCGACCTCGCGCTGCGGAGCGGCATGGACCAGCAGCTCATCAGCTCGGCCGCGTGCGCCGCGCGCTACACGGCCTCGGCGTTTCCCGACTCGCCGATCCCCGCGCTGGCGAGCGGCATCCTCGCGAGCGGATCGGTCACGGGATCACCGCAGGAGCCGGCCGAGATGCTGATCGCGGCGGTGGGATGGGACATCGGGGAAGACGAGGCGGCGTCCCGCGCGCTCGATCACTGGCTCGCGCGCCGCGGATTCGTTCCGGGCCTCGGCCATCCCGTCCACAAGGGGAGCGAGCCCCGCGCGGTGACGCTGCGGCGGTTGGCACTCGAGCTCGACGGCTGGCGTGAGCACGGACGGATGCTCGATGCGATCGCGGCCGCGCTCGCCCGGCGCAAGCGGCGGGCGGTGCCCATCAACCTGGCCGGCGCCCTCGGCGCCGTCTACGCCGACCTCGGCTTCGACCCGCTGGCGATCGGCGGCCTCGGGGCGCTCGGCTACGGGATGGCGCTGCTCGCTCACATCGTCGAGGAGATCCGCGAAGGGGTGCCGCTGCGGATCATTCCCGATGCGCTCGGCGCGCGCTACGCGGGCCCCGCCGAGCGGCACCTGCCGAAGCGGCGCCGCAAGAGTCGTCCATGATCCATCCCTACGCGCACTATCCGGCGCGCGCGGCGAGGCGCTGGCCCGACCGGATCGCCCTCGTGGACGGCGTGCGCCGCCGGAGCTATCGCGACCTCGACCTGCGCGCGACGTGTCTGGCGCGCGCGCTGGTCGGCCTCGGCCTGCGCCCGGGGGAGCGCGTGGCGGTCGTGCAGGAGAACCGCATCGAGTACGTGGAGATCGTGATCGCGATCGCCCGCGCCGGCGGGGTGCTCGTGCCGCTGCTCGGCGCGCTCACCGCCGGCGAGCATGCCTTCATGGTGCGGGATTCCGAGGCTCGCTTCGTCGTGGCTCTGGGCGTGGAGGGCATCGCGCGCGCGCGTGCGGCGGCGGCCGGCGCCGACGCCATGGTGCTGACCCTGGCGGCCGGAGACGGCGCGACGGATCTGTCGGCGCTCGCCGATGGCGAGCCCGCGGAGCCGCTCGTCGTCGATCGCCCGCCCGCCTCGCTGGCGCAGCTCCTCTACACCTCGGGCACGACCGGACATCCGAAGGGCGTCACGCACAGCTACGCCAGCGTCGCCGCGGCGATGGGGGCGTGGGCGGGCGGCTTCCGGATCGGACCCGACGATCGGCTCCTCGGACAGCTCGCGCTCTCCCATTTCGGGGGGCGGGCCATGGATGCCTGCTGGATCGCGGGCGCGACGCTCGTGATCCTCCCGGGACCCGACCCGAAGGCCGTGCTCGACGCCATCGCCGAGGAGCGCATCACGATGATCCTCGTGGTCCCGACCCTGCTGCGCATGTTGCTCGACCATCCGGACGCCGAGCGCACCGATCTCTCGAGTCTCCGTGCCGTCGTCTACGCGGCCGCGCCCGCGGCGCCGGCGCTCGTGCGGCGCTCGCTCGAGCGGCTCGGTCCCGTCCTCTACACCGGCTTCGGGCAGACCGAAGCCTACGGGCTCAATACCTGGATGGATCCCGAGGAGCATGTGGCGGCGCTCGACGCCGGGGGAGGGCGCCTGGCTTCCGTCGGACGCGAGTGCGCGGCCTTCGCGCAGGTCCGGATCGTCACCGAGGACGGACGGGTGGCGCCACCGGACGCCGTGGGCGAGATCTGCGTGTGCGCGCCCTGGACGACGCCCGGCTTCTGGAAGCGTCCCGATCTCGACCGTACGCGACTGCTGGAGGACGGCTGGCTCCGCACGGGCGACCTCGGTCGCGTCGATCGGGAGGGCTACGTCTTCCTCGCCGATCGCACGGAGGACAAGATCATCACGGGTGGCTTCAACGTGTATCCGGGCGAGGTCGAGGGAGCGCTCTCGGAGCATCCGGCGGTGGCCGAGTGCGGGGTGTTCGCGGTCCCCGATCCGAAGTGGGGCGAGGCGATCCGCGCGGCCGTGACGCTCCGGCCCGGCGCGAGCGCGAGCGCCGAGGAGCTGCTCGCGTTCTGCAAGGCGCGCCTCGCGCGTTTCAAGGTGCCGAAGGCGATCGACGTGGTGGCCGAGCTTCCGAAGAGCGGTGTCGGAAAGATCCTGCGGCGCGCGCTTCGCGAGCCCTGGTGGAAGGGCGAGCCGAGCGGCGTGCACGGAGCGGAGTGAATCATGACGTACGACTACAAGGTGCTGGCCGGCCCCGTCTTCTTCCTGCTGATCGGGATGGAGGCCTGGCTCTCGCGGCGGCGCGGCTGGGGATACTACCGCCTGAACGACGCGGTCAGCGACGTCAGCACGAGCATGCTGATGCAGCTCGTGATGTTGCTCTCACGGGGCGCGGTCGTGGCGGGATATTTCGTGATCCACGCGCACTTCCGCATCGTCGACCTCCCGGCGGATCGGGCCTGGACCTGGATCGCGTGCTTTCTCGGGGTCGACTTCGGCTACTACTGGTTCCACCGCTCGAGTCACGAGATCAACTTCCTGTGGGCGGCGCACGTGGTGCACCACCAGAGCGAGGACTACAATCTCGCCGTCGCCCTCCGGCAGAGCACGCTGCAGCCCTTTTTCGGCGCCGTCTTCTACTGGCCGCTCGCGCTGCTCGGCTTCCCGCCCGTCGTCTTCCTGGCCTGCGCGTCCTTCAACACCATCTATCAGTTCTGGCTCCACACCCAGGCCATCGGGACGCTCGGGCCGCTCGAAGCCGTCCTGGTGACGCCGTCGCATCACCGCGTGCACCACGCGCGGAACCCGCGCTACATCGACCGGAACCACGGCGGGACGTTCATCGTCTGGGATCGGCTGTTCGGCACGTTCGAGCGGGAGCGGGAAGCGGTCGTCTACGGGATCACGAAGCCGCTCGCGAGCTGGAATCCGCTCTGGGCGAATCTCCACTACTGGGCGGAGCTCTGCCGGACGGCCCGGCGGACACCGCATCCGCTCGACAAGCTCCGGACCTTCCTGAAGCCCCCCGGCTGGTTTCCCGCGGATCAGGGCGGCTTCCGGCCCCCGCCTCCGGTGCCCGACGCGCCGGTGAAGTTCGATTGCCCCTATGCTCCGGCGCTCGGGCGCTACGCGCTCGTCCAGTTCGTGCTGCTCGTCGGCGCCACCGTCGTGCTGAGCTTCTGCGCGGGCATGTACGAGCTCGGCGCCGGGCTCGCGGCGATCGGCGTCGTCGGGTGGGGCTTCGTGAACCTCGGAGGGCTCTTCGATGGGCGCGCGTGGGCCCGGCGCTCCGAAGCCGTGCGCGTCGTCACGGCGCCCGCCGTGGCGCTGCTCGTGCTCTCGGGCGCCGTTGCCTGGGCGAGCGCCGTGGTCCTGTTCCTCGGCGTGCCGTTCTTCTTCCTGGTATCGCGCGCCGGCAGCCGCGGCGCGCCCGCGCCCGAGTGGGGCATCGAGGCCGTGAGCGGGAGGAGCCGATGAAGGGCGTTCGCCTCCATCCGGGATCGTCGGTGCGGGTCGAGGAGCTGCCGGAGCCGGCGCTCGGGTCCGGTCAGGTCCGTATCGCGGTACGAGCGGCCGGTGTGTGCGGCACCGATCTGCACGCCGCGCACGGTCGCCTTCCCGTGCCGGCGCTGCCGGTGATCATGGGACACGAGGGGGCGGGTGTCGTCGAGCGGCTCGGTGCGGGCGTTTCGGGCGTCGCCGTCGGCGATCGTGTCCTGTTGCTGCCGAGCGAGACCTGCGGCGCGTGTCCGGCCTGCGAAGCGGGGCACCTCGGCCTGTGCGCGGGGGCGCGCATCCTCGGCATGGCGCGCGACGGCACCTTCGCGGAGCAGATCGCCGTGCCCGTGTCGTGCGTGTGTCCGCTCCCCGACGCCATTGCGTTCGAGCACGGCGCCATCCTGGCGGACGCGGTCGCCACGGCCTACCACGCCGCCGCCACGCGCGCGGCCATCACGGGCGGCGAGCGGGTGGCGGTGATCGGCTGCGGTGGCGTCGGGTATCATGTGATCCTGCTGGCGCGGCTGCTCGGCGCGCGGACGATCGTCGCGGTCGATGCCAGCGCGGGCGCTCGTCGCCGCGCCGAGGCCGCCGGCGCCGACGCCATCGTGGACCCGTCCGCTGCCGAGGCTCGCAAGGCCATCCGTCGCGCCGCGGGCGGCGAAGGCCCCGACCTCGTGATCGAGTACGCGGGGAAGAAGGAATCGGTCGAGCTGGCGATGGCGTCCGTGGCGCGGGGCGGGCGGGTGATCGTCGGCGGCGTAGGGATGGAGTCGCCGACGCTCGGTCCCCTGGTTTCCTTCGTCGGGCGCGAGATCGGCGTGCTGGGCTCGATGGGCTATACGCGCGCCGAGCTCGCGCGCGTGGTGGAGCTCGCGGCGTCGGGCCGGCTCGACCTCTCCGGCTCGATCACCGCCCGCTACCCGCTCGAGCGAGCGGTCGAGGCGCTCGCCGACCTGGCGAGCGGACGGGGCGATCCGGTGCGCCTCGTGCTCCTTCCCGGAGCGTCGGCGTGAGTGCGGGCTTGCGAACGCGCGCGGCGGTCGCGTTCGCGTGCGGCGAGCCTTTGCGCATCGAGGAGGTCACCGTCCGCGATCCGGGGCCGGGCGAGGTGCGGGTCCGCGTCGCCGCCTGCGGCGTCTGCGCCAGCGACCTGCACGTGTGGCGCACCGGCGAGGGCATCGGATTTCCCGCCGTCCTCGGTCACGAGGCCTCCGGGGTGGTGGAAGCGGTCGGCGCCGGCGTCACCGAGGTCGCGCAGGGACAGGCCGTGGTGCTCGCCTGGATTCCCCGCTGCGGGAGGTGTCGCGCCTGCCGCGTGGGCCGCGCGCATCTGTGCGCCGGCATGCGAACCAATGCCGATGACGGGTCGCTCGCGCTCGGCGGGGCGCCCCTCGGCCGCTACATGGGTGTTTCCGGATTGTCGGAGCACGTGGTGGTCCACGAGCGCGCGGCGATCCCGGTGCCCGAGGGACTGCCGTTGCGCTCCGTCTGCCTCGTCGGCTGCGGGGTGACGACCGGTTTTGGGGCGGCCGTCATCACGGGCGCGACGCGCTTCGGCGAGAGCGTCGCCGTCTTCGGGTGCGGGGCCGTCGGGCTCGCGGCCGTGCAGGGCGCGCGCATCGTCGGCGCGGCCACGATCATCGCCGTGGATCCGAATCGCGCGCGCCGGGAGCTCGCCGGGCGGCTCGGGGCCACGCACCTCGTTTCCCCCGAGGACGGCGCCGCGGTCACGGCGATCCATGCGCTCACCGACGGGGGCGTCGATCTCGCGATCGAGGCGGCCGGCAGCGCGTCCGTCGTTCGTCAGGCGTTCGACGCGCTCGCGCCCGGCGGCCGCGCCGTCGCGGTCGGCCTCACGAGCTACGTCGAGGAGGTCTCCCTTCCCGTCATCTCGCTCCTGCTCGACAAGTCGCTCCACGGCTGCCTCCACGGCTCCGCTGATCCCGGACGCGACTTCCCGAAGCTCTTCGCGCTCGCCGCGCGCGGCGAGCTTCGGCTCGAGGAGATGGCGGGTCCGGACGTGCCGCTCGCGCGGGTGAACGATGCGTTCGCCGCGCTGGCCGGCGGCCGGGCGATCCGTCCCCGGATCGTGTTCGCGGAGGCGCCGTGAGCACGGCAGAGGCGACGGCGCGAATGCTTTCGCGTGACCTGACGGTTCTGGGATCTTCTCGTGGTGCGCGCGGCCGGCGTTTCTCACCCATCCGGGTCACGATCGCCGACCCGGGGTCACCGCTCCGGCGCGGCGCGCCCCGGAGATCGCCGTCGCGTCGGATCTCGCGGCATGTCGAGCCCATCGTTCTCGAAGTAGCGCCGCACCGCGGACAGGTCGGAAGCGATCTTGAGCCGCAGCAGGTCGAGCGACTCGAGGCGCTCTTCGTCGGAAACCTTCTTCAGCAGTCGCACCCGAAGCTCATGTCCGTAGAGGTTCCCGTCGAAGTCGAACAGGTGCACCTCGAGCAGGGGCTGCGTGCCCCCGACCGAGGGGCGTACGCCGACGTGGGCGAGCGCTCGGTAGGCGCGGGCGGCGATCGTCGCGATCGCCGCCCAGGATCCGTAGAGCGACGCGTCGCCATGCGGGAGCACGACGTTCGCGGTCGGCGCGCCGAGCAGGCGGCCGAGACGCCGCCCGTCGACCACGATGCCGCCCATTTCCATCGCCACCGCCATCTCAATCGTCCGGGTGCAGGAGCCCCTGCAGGAAGAGGCTCTCCGTCTGCCGGATCGCGTCGGTGAGCGTCACGTCGACGCCGACCAGAAACTTCGCGTCGGTGACTGCGCGATAGGCGGCCACCAGAGCCCGCGCGGCGACGCCCGCATGCACTTTGCGAAAGGCTTTCGCCCGGACCCCGTCCGCGAGGATCTTCTCGAGCTGCCGCACGCGCGACTCCTGATGGGCGGCGAGGCGGTTGCGGGCGGCGGGCAACCCCGCGATGTCGGCGAAGAAGGCGGCGCTCGCGCCGCGCAGCTCGGCGATTCCGGGCTCGATGAACGCGGTCGCCTTCTCCTCGTAGGATGCGGCCTCGGCCGCCGCGACCCGCCCGGCCGCGTCGATGCGCCGCAAGAGCCGGTCGAGGACGAGCGCGAAGAGGTCGTGCTTGCTGGCGGCGAGCTCGTAGAGGCTCCGCCGCGAGCAGCGCAGGCGGGTGGCCAGCTCGCCGATCGTCATCCTCCGGAATCCCTCACGAAGGAAGATCTCCTCGAGGCCGCCGAGCAGCTCGTCGGCGCGCGCGCCGGCGCCCGAGGCGGGACCATCTTCCGATTCGGCACGAAGACCCGGAGAAGAACGTTGACGCCCGATGCTCATGGGTGGTACTAGCGGTACCAAATTAAAATCTTTGGTACCAGGACTCTTCGACGGCCGGCTCTGGCCGATGAGGGTGGACCATGCTCGATCATGACCTCGATTTGGACCTGACCGAGGACGAACGATCCGTTCGTCGGCTCGTGCATCGCTTCGCCGCGGACGTGATGCGACCGGCCGGCCGCGAGCTCGATCTGCTCGACAGCGAGGATGTCATCGAGCACGGGTCCGTTCTCTGGGACGTGCATCGGCGATGGGATGCCCTCGGCGTGAGGCTGCTCTCCGGCGAGTCCACCGGCATGAGCCCGGCCTCGATCGCACGGCTCTCCTGCATCGTCAACGAGGAACTCGGGTGGGGAGACTCGGGACTCGCGGTCAGCATCGGCGCCGCCGAGTTCCCGGCCATGCTGGCGCGCGCCACGCAGAACCCCGAGCTGATGGAGGCATTTCCCACCGGCAGCCTCGGGTGCTGGGCCATCACCGAACCCGACCACGGTAGCGACGAGCTCGACTGGAGCGCGGACGACGAACGACCGGTCCTGAAACGGCCGAATTGCGTCGCGGAGCGCTGCGGCGACGACTACGTGATCCGCGGCCAGAAGGCTGCGTGGGTCTCCAACGGCACCATCGCGTCGTCCGCCGCGCTGTATACGGCGGTCGATGAAGGGGACGGGATCCGCGGCTGCGGGGTCGTGCTCGTCGACCTCTCCTCGCCCGGCGTCTCGCGCGGCAAGCCCCTCGAGAAGATCGGACAGCGGCCGCTTCCCCAGGGGGAGATCTTCTTTGACGACGTGCGCGTGCCCGCGCGCAATCTCGTCGTGCCGCCGGCGGCGTATCCCATGATGCTCGAGCTCACGCTGTGCACGGCCAACGGCTTCATGGGCGCGACGTTCGCCGGCGTGGCGCGCGCGGCGTTCGAGCACGCCGTTGCCTACGCCAAGGAGCGCATCCAGGGCGGCGTGCCCATCATCGCGCACCAGTCGGTGCGCGCGAGCCTCTTCGAGATGTTCCGCAAGGTCGAGGCCGCGCGCGCGCTCAGCCGCCGCGTCGTCCTCTACAACACCGTGCAGTCGCCGATGTTCGGCGGTAGCGGCACGCCCGCCGTCGAGTTCGCCATCGCATCGAAGGTGACGTCGACCCAGACCGCGTTCGAGGTGGCGAGCCAGGCCATCCAGATCTTCGGCGGCAACGGTCTGAGCCGCGAATACCCGGTGGAGAAGCTGATGCGCGACGCGCGAGCGTCGATGATCGAGGACGGCGTGAACGAGGTGCTCGGCCTGCACGCCGCCGGGAAGTTCTGAGCGCGACGCCGCCGCGATCGTCGCAACGGAGGAGGGTCATGGAACTGAGGGAAGTCATCGGTCGCCGCCGCTCGATCCGTTTCGTTCGCCCATACCAGCCGGTCGAGCCCTGGAAGATCCAGATGATGCTGGAAGCCGCCCGCATCGCCTCGCACTGGGGCAACGTGCAAAGCCTGAACGCGGTGGTCGTCTGTCGCGACAGCGCGCCGCAGAGCACGCTCGATGCCCTTCAGGCGCCCGTTGCCGGATGGCAGATCCGCTTCGCGCCCGTCATCATCGTCTGGTACATCGACACGGCCGCCGTGGACGTGCAGAGCGATCGGTTGCGCGAGCTCGTCGACGTCGGCGCGCTCGGGTTCGGTCCGAAGGAGCAACGGCGCGAGGCGCTCGAGAAGCAGATCTTCCCGATCTTCGAGGGCATCCGCGAGGGGCTGAAGCAGCCCGGCCTCGGCGAGGTCGACTGCGGGCAGGGCATCGCGCAGGCGACGCTCATGGCCTACGAGCTCGGACTCGGGACCTGCTGCCTCGGCACGCCCAACGGCGACGCCATCCGCGCCGGCCTCGGCATGCCGGAGAGCTGTCGCGTGCTGGTGCTGCAGACGGTCGGGTATCCGGCCGAGCACTGGGAAGCCGGCGGGCAGCGACCGCGCCGCCCCTTCGAGTCTCTCTTCCACCTGAACGAATACGGCAAGGCCTTCCCGCGTGACCCCGAAGTCGTCGAGACGCTGCGCCGCGACAAGATGTTCACGCGGCCCGCTCCGCTGCCGGGCCGTGAGGAGGAGCTCGCGTACCTGAAGCAGGCCATGGGTCTGAAGGGCACGGGGCTGCTCTGACGATGGAGCGGGAAGAACGCGCCGCCGCGAGGCAGAGCGGCAAAGGAATGAAACCATGAAAACGAACGCGATCGTCGCCGGCGTCGGCATGACCACCTTCGGCAAGCACATGGACATGGGACTGAAGGCCCTCGGGGGTGAAGCCGTGGCGGCGGCGCTCGCCGACGCGGGCTTGACGGCCGCCGACCTCGAGGCCGCCTACGTCGGCAACGCCGCGGCCGGACTGATCACCGGCCAGGAATCGATCCGCGGCGAAGTCGTGCTGCGCGCCATGGGCATCGGCCGCATTCCGGTCGTCAACGTGGAGAACGCCTGCGCGAGCGCGTCCACGGCGTTCCAGCAAGCCGCCGCCATGGTCACCGCGGGATTCTACGACGTGGTGCTCGCCCTCGGCGTGGAGAAGCTCTACCACGAGGACAAGAAGAAGACGTTCAGCGCCTTCACGGGCGCCGTCGACGTCGAAGCGCTCGCCGGCATCCTGGCGATGCTCGCCGCCGGGGCGAAGAAGGGCGGCGCCGAGAAGGCCTCCGAAGGCGCCGGCGAGAAGCGCTCGATGTTCATGGACATCTACGCGGCCGCGGCGCGGAGCCACATGGAGCGCTACGGCACCAAGGCCGAGCACTTCGCCGCCATTTCCTCGAAGAACTCGGTGCATGGCAGCATGAACCCGCGCGCGCAGTTCCGCGACGTGCTCACGGTGGAACAGGTGATGGCGGCGCCGATGGTCGCGGAGCCGCTGACCCGGCCGATGTGCTCGCCGATCGGCGACGGCGCCGCGGCCGCCATCCTCGTGAGCGAGCGCAAGGCCCGCGCGCTCGGGCTCACGTCCCCGGTGCGCGTGGTCGCAAGCGTGCTCGGCAGCGGCTGGGACCACGGCGTAGACGAGGACGGCCTCGCCGAGCTCTGCTCGAGCAACGCCTACGAGGAAGCCGGGGTGGGTCCCGCTGACATCGACGTGATCGAGCTGCACGACGCTTCGGCGCCCGCCGAGCTCATGACCTACGAGTACCTCGGCCTGTGCGCCAAGGGCGAAGGCGCGCGCCTTGTCGACGAGGGCGCGACGCGCCTCGGCGGCCGGCAACCGGTCAACACCTCGGGCGGGCTGCTGCGCAAGGGCCATCCGGTCGGCGCGACCGGCATCGCGCAGATCGTCGAGCTCACCGAGCAGCTCCAGGGACGCGCCGGCGCGCGTCAGGTCGAGGGCGCGCAGGTGGCCCTCGCCCACAACGGCGGCGGCAACATCGGCATCGACGCCGCCGCGATGTGCGTCACCATCCTGAAGAGGTGACCGCCATGTCCGCCTCTCGCGCGTGGAACGAGCTGGTGCTCGCGGAGCTGATCGCCTCGCGGGCGGAGGAGGCGCCGGACCTCGACGTGCTGACGTTCGAGAACGGCGACCGGCCCGATGAGGTGCGCACCTACACCGATCTCTTGCGGCACGGCAGCAGCATCGCCGCCGCCCTCGCCGCGCGCGGGATGCGAGCCGGCGACCGCTTCGGGCTGCTGCTGCGAAACCATCCCGAGTTCGTCGAGACGATGGTCGCGGCGTCGATGAGCGGGTGCGTGTTCGTGCCCATCGACCCCCGCACCAGGGGCGACAAGCTCGCGTTCACCCTGCGCGATTCCCAGTGCAAGGGCGTCGTCTGCGCCGACTACTGCCTCGCGCAGGTCGCGGCCGTCCGCGAGCAGGTGCCGTCCCTGGAGTGGGCCCTCGTCCTCGAGAGCGGCGAGGAGCCCGGCGCGCTGCCGACGAGCGCGATGAAGGGCGCCGAGCCCTTCGCCGAAGCCCTGGCCACGCCAGCCCCGGCCTACCGCGGCGGCGAGCGCACGGCCGACGATCCGTTGGAGATCATCTACACGTCGGGAACCACCGGCGACCCCAAGGGCGTCGTCTGCTCGAACGGACGCTACGCAATGGCGACGATGTTCGGCGGGCTCTTCGGCCTGCAATCGGACGACCGCCCCTACACCGGCCTCTCGCTGACCCACGGCAACGCGCAGATGATGACGCTCGCGCCGGCACTCGGCCAGAAGTTGCGTGCGGTCTTCAGCCGCAAGTTCACCAAGTCGCGCCTCTGGGACATCACGCGCAAGTACGGCTGCACCGTCTTCAATCTGCTCGGCGGGATGGCCACGGCCATCTACAGCGAGCCCGCGAGGGCCGACGACGGCGACAACCCGGTGCGTTTCGTGATCAGCGCCGGCATGCCGGCCGCGCTCTGGGGCGCCTTCGAGAAGCGCTTCGGCGTGAAGATCCTCGAGTGCTACGGCGCCATCGAGGGCGGGCTCGCGATCAACCCGATCGGCGTCGGCCCGGTCGGGAGCTTCGGTAAGCCGCCGCCCAACCTCGAGATGAAGATCGTGGACGACGACGGCAACGAATGTCCGCCCGGCGTTCCCGGCGAACTGATCTCGCGGCCGGTCGGCAGCGAGGACGCCAAGGTCGAGTACTTCCGCAACGAGGAGGCCTCGCGCGCGAAGACGCGCGGCGGCTGGCTGCGCAGCGGCGACATCTGCCACCGCGACGCGGAGGGCTGGTTCTATTTCGACTGCCGCAAGGGCGGCGGCATCCGCCACAATGGCGACTTCGTGAATCCGGGCTTCGTCGAGAAGGTCGTCGCCGAGCATCCCGACGTCAGCGACGTCTTCGTCTACGGAGTGCCAGCGGCGTCCGGCGCCCCGGGGGAAAAGGACATCGTCGCGGCCATCGTCCCGGTTGCCGCCGATCGTTTCGATGCGGCCGACGTGTTCCGCCATTGCGAACGCGGGCTCGAAGGCAACTTCGTGCCGTCGTACCTGCAGGTGGTTCCCGAGATCCCCAAGACCGCCTCGGAGAAACCGCAGGAACGTTTCCTTCTCGACCGCTTCGCTCTGGACGCGCCCACCGTGTACGCGCGCTGAGCGGCCGGGCGCCGTCGTGGGGCGCTCGTCCTTCGACGGGGTCGCGTCATGCTCCCATGCCGCGAACTCCCAGGCCTCGCTATCGGCTTGCCCATGCAGCCCGACACCGTTCGCTGCATGCCGTTGTCAGACTGCCCCTCTGGGTGATTCATCGGCTTCCCTCTCCGCCGCCCCCGTGGCGAAGCGCGTGCGAATGTACTCCCGGGTGCTGTCGGGAGGAAGCTTCACCGTCCCCGGACCACTGCGCACGAAGAAGTCGCCCTCACTCGTGGCTTCCAGCCCCTTCCACTTGAGAAACACCGGCTCGGGGCTGCGCTGGCAGGTCACGACGCACACGGTCTTGCCCTGCACCATCTGGCATTTCGGGTCGATGCATGTCCCCGCGCGATCACCCAGACCGTTGCGGACGACCTGCGCGAGGTGGCGCATGAACTTGTCGTCGGACTCCAGCCGGTCGGCCTCGATGCCGACGATCGAGCCGTCGTCCGCCACGCCGATCAGGAGATCGCCGCCCTCGGTATTCAGGAACGCCGCGATCGTCTTGAGCACGGCGTGCGTCACGCCCTTGTCGTCCTGCCGGTCTTCCTTGAGGCTCCAGCGCAGCGTGGACTTGAACTCGAGCGTCTTCGACTCGCCGCGCTTGATCAGATCCTCGGCGTTGCGGTGGGCGCGCAGGTACTGGTCGAACAGGAAGTTCTTGACCGCCTCGCCGAAGGCGCGATCGTCGGTGATGCGCTTGTAGAGCTCGAAGTTCGAGTCCACGATCTCCTGGATCACGTGCTCGACCTTCTGGTCGAAGGTGAGCCGGACGTTCTCCCGCGTGTTGACGCGCGCCGCGGCGTCGAGCGCGACGTCGTCATCGAGCTTCTCCATCATCTGGCCGAGCGTCATCCGGTGCTCGGGGCCGAGGTTGAGACCGAAACGGTCGTTCAGCTCGGCGATGATGCGCGAGAGCGTTTCCAGCTCCTCGAGGGACACGCCGTGAGTCCCCTTGGTGCTCGCGGGGTCCAGCACGCCGGGCTTCCGTTCGAGCGCGATCTTGCCGCTACCCGTCTGCTGGATCCGGTACGACTCCATGTCGATATTCTGTTGCACCTCGCGGGGCAGCGCCTCCCGGTCGGCGGGCAGAAGGCGCCGGAGGTGGCGCGAGAAGACATACAGCTTCTCCAGGCTGGCATCGGTGAAGGGCATCACCTGGGCGAGGAAGGCGTAGAGGCGCACGTAGTCGGTGAGCTGGCCGCGGAAGTCCGCCTGCTCGTCCTTCGATAGCGTCTGGAACCGATCGACCAGGGGCGCTAGCACGGCGTAGAGCCGGTTCTGCGTCGCCTTGGGGTCGAAGTAGGCCTTCGCGAAAGCCTCGATGTCCGCCGCGGTGTAGACGGGGAACGCGGCGAGCCGGGTCTCCATCTCGTAGAGGAGATTCGGGTCGGTCGCCTCCGAGAGCAGCGTGGTCTCGTAGTAGGGCTCGAAGGCGGCCTGGATCTCGGCCGACTCGTTGGCGAAGTCGAGCACCATCGTGCCCTTCTTATCAGGGTGCGTGCGGTTCAAGCGCGAGAGCGTCTGCACGGCGTTCACGCCGCCGAGCTTCTTGTCCACGTACATCGTGTGCAGCAGCGGCTGGTCGAATCCGGTCTGGAACTTGTTGGCGACGACGAGGAAGCGGTACTCCGGGCGCTCGAACGTCTTCGCGGTCTGCGTCTCGGAGAAGCCGTTCATGTTGGCCTCGGTGTAGTCCTTGCCGCCGTCCTTCACGGTGCCCGAGAACGCGACCAGCGCCTTGAAGGCGAGCCCGCGCTCGGCGAGGTAGCGGTCCACCGCGAGCCGGTAGCGCACCGCGTGCAGGCGCGAGCGGGTGACGATCATCGCCTTGGCTTTGCCGGCGATTTCGTTCTGCGCCTGCGCCGCGAAGTGTTCGACGCAGATCTTCACCTTCTCGGCGATCGCGTGCGGGTGCAGCTCGACGAACGACTTGAGCAGGTACGCGGCCTTCCGCTTGTCGTAGCGCGGGTCGTCCTCGATCTTCTTCAGCAGCCGCCAATAGGCCGTGTACGTGGTGTAGTTCTGGAGCACGTCGAGGATGAAGCCCTCCTCGATCGCCTGGCGCATGCTGTAGAGGTGGAAGGGCGCGAACCTTCCGTCCGGGCGCTTGGCGCCGAACAGCTCGAGCGTCTTGGGCTTGGGCGTGGCCGTGAAGGCGAAGAGCGAGAGGTTGGGAACGTGGCCGCGCTTGACCGCCTCGGCGAGCGCGAGGTTGTCCACTTCGTCCTCGCCCGGCTCGGCCGCCGCGTCCTCGCCCTCGGCGTCCTCCAGGTCCCTGGCCGCGAGCGACGCCTTGAGCGACTTCGTGCTCTCGCCCGACTGCGACGAGTGCGCCTCGTCCACGATCACGGCGAAGCGCCGGCCCGGCAGCTCGCCGATCTGGTTGGCGATGACGGGGAACTTCTGGAGCGTGGTGACGATGATCGTCTTCCCGGACTCGAGCGCGTCCTTGAGCTGCCGCGAGGTGGTGTCGATGTTCTCGACCACGCCGAGCGTCTGCTCGAACTGGCGCATCGTCGTCTGGAGCTGGCGGTCGAGGACGCGGCGGTCGGTGACCACCACGATCGAGTCGAACACGCGCCGGTCGCCGGCGTCGTGAAGCGTGGCGAGCTGGTGGGCGAGCCAGGCGATGGTGAAGCTCTTGCCGCTGCCGGCCGAGTGCTGGATCAGGTAGCGCTGGCCCACGCCGCGGCCGCGCGCATCGGCGATGAGGCGGCGCACGCAATCGAGCTGCTGGTAGCGCGGAAAGATCAGGAAGCGCTTGCCGGTCTTCCTGCCCTTGTCGTCCTCGTCCTCGACCTCGTGGATGAACTGGCGCGCGAGCTCGAGCACGCTGTCGCGCGCCCAGGTCTCCTCCCAGAGGTAGGCGGTGGCGTAGCCCTTCCGCGTGGGCGGCACGGGCGGGTTGCCGGCGCCGCCGAACTTGCCCTTGTTGAACGGCAGGAAGCGCGTCCGCGCCCCCGCGAGGTGCGTCGTCACGTAGACCAGGTCCGGGTCCACCGCGAAGTGCGCGAGGCAGCGGCCGTAGGCGAAGAGCGGCTCGCACGGATCGCGATCCCGCTTGTACTGCCGGATCGCGTCCTCGACGTCCTGGGCGTTGAGCGGGTTCTTCAGCTCAGCCGTGAAGATCGGGATGCCGTTCAGGAACAGCACGAGGTCGAGGGACTTCTCGTTCTTCGTGCCGTAGCGCACCTGGCGCACGATGGAGAACAGGTTCGCCGCGTGCAGCCGCCGCGTCTCCTCGTTGAGCCCGCTCGCGGGGCGGAAGTACGCGAGCCGGAGCTTGCATCCCGAGTCCTTGAGCCCGTTGCGCAGCACGTCGAGCGCCCCGCGCCGCTCGATCTCGGTGGCGAGGCGCCTGAGGAACTGCTCCCGCACCGCCGCGCCATGGTGCTGCTCGAGCTTCTTCCATTCTTTCGGCTGCGTGGCGAGGACGAAGTCCACCGCGTCGCGCGGCAGCAGGCAGAGCGCGCGGTCGTAGTCCTCGGGCTTGCGCTTGCGGTAGCCGCCGGGCGGGCTCTCGCCGTAGGGTGGCGACGTCTCGCGCACCGCGGTCGCATCGCCCGCACAGGCGTCCGGGCCGAATTGCAGCAGCCCGCACTCGATCGCCGCCTCGAAGGCGCGTTCGGAGATCTCGGGGCTCACAGGGGCTCGGTCCCCTCGTTGAGGATGGCCAGGTATCGGTCGTAGCGGTACACACGGTTCCGCCGTTTTCCCGTCGTCTCGCTCACGATCTTCTGGTTCCCCAGCACGTCGAGCGCTTTCGCGATGGTCGGCAGGGTGAGGTGGGTGCGCCTGGCGAGACGTGGGATCGTACACAGCGGCGTGCGCAGCAGTGCCGCCTGCACGGCGGCGGCGGAGCCTGCTTTGCGGCCGAGGCTTGCCAGGCGCCCCCGATCCGTTTCGGCGAGGTCCAGCAATCGCCGCGCGGTCCCCACCGCGCTGTCCGACACCGAAGCGACCCCTTCGCAGAAGAACGCGACCCAGGTTTCCCAGTCGCCGTCGCGGCGCACGGCATCCAGCAGCTCGTAGTACCTGGCGCGATGCTGCTTCAGAAAGAGGCTCAGGTAGAGCATCGGCTCTCTCAATACCTGTTCGGCGCACAGGAGGAGCGTGACCATCAACCGTCCCACGCGGCCGTTGCCGTCGAGAAACGGGTGGATGGTCTCGAACTGGACGTGCCAGAGCGCGGCCTTCACCAGTGCCGGGGTCGCCGGGTCGTGCGCGAACTTCTCGAGCGCGCCCATCGCCTTCTGCACGCGGTGCGGCGGGGGCGGAACGAAGCGGGCGTTCCCCGGCCTCGTTCCGCCGATCCAGTTCTGGCTGCGTCGAAACTCGCCCGGGCTCTTTCCCGCGCCCCGGCCGCGCGAGAGGAGGATTTCGTGGACTTCACGGATCAGGCGATTCGAAAGCGGGAACCTGCCGCGCAGGCGTTTCACGCCATGGTCCAGGGCGCGGACGTAGTTCGACACTTCAACCACGTCGTCGAGGGGGACGCCGGGCGATTCCTCGAGCTCGAACAGCAGCAGGTCGGTGAGCGTCGATTGCGTGCCCTCGATCTGCGAGGAGAGCACCGCCTCCTTGCGGACGTAGGTGTAGAGGAGGAGATGCGTGTCCGGGAGGACGCTCGAGACGCCGTCGAGGCGGCCGAGCGCGAGCAGCGCCGCGTCGAGGGCGGTGCGGACGCTGCCGTCGATGGCGACGGGCGGCGCCGGCGGCAGCGGCGCGGGCACGAAGGTCTTGACATTCTCGCCACCGACCGAGGTTGTCTCGTAGTTGCCGGTGGATCTCCGTTTCACCAGCAGTCCCCCTGCTAAAGCTGCTAAAGCGACTTTAGGTCGCGTAGCGGATAATAAAGTGAACATAAGTCAGATTTATTAGTGCACCTCATGTCAATCTTGCTGATCATCGCAAGCCGCCCCGAAGGCAGGCTCTGAGATCTCACGGTTCAGGGAACAGCTCCAGTTCCCAGAACGAATCGTGCGCGCTCGACGCGGAGCATTTCGTAGGGCGTCATGCACTTGATCCCAAGGCCGATGCAGGCATCCGGAATCTTGATCTTGCGCGTCGAAGCGGCAGGCACCTCATGCGTCACAACGGTATGGCGCCCCGCGTGTGCCTGCGACACGAGGTAGTAGTCGGCCACCTGGAGGAAAGTGCTCACCGCCGAAGCCTCGTAGCGCTGCCCCGAAGCCCAAGTGCTGACCGCGGCGAGAGACGGGGACACGCTGGCGTCCGGGCGCAGGAAAAAGCCGGTGCCTCGGGTCGCAGCCCAGGTCGAAAGCTCGTCGGCGATCGCCTTCACCTCGTCCCCGACCTTCTCGACGCTGAACACCCCACCGTCCCCATTGCGCTCGACGAGCCACTCCCAGAACGCCGGGCAGAAGTCGAACCCGTAGTGGAGGTTCTTGGCCCGTATGAAGACGTCGGCATCGAGGAGGTAGGCCATCAGAACCCGACCCCCAGGCTGTGGCCGAGCTCGCGGAACGTCGCCATCTTTCGGAAACCGAGCAGCCGGAAGGCCTCGGTGAACGACGAGCGCCCCTCCAACGTGCTGATCATGAGGGCGCGCGCAAAACGCTTGCCGGCTCGCGCCCCCAGCGTGAGATAGAAGTCGCCTCCGCCGCCACTCGGCAGAGAACGCAGCCGCTCCAGTTCCTCCTCGTAGGCCTGCCAGTAGGCATCGCCGCGCAGGCTCCCCGCGTCGTGCATGCGGCGCAGGACCACAAGCGTGCTCACCTTGAACTGGCGCGCGAGCCGATCGGACTCCGCACGAAGCTCCGCGTGGCGCTGGTGCGCCGTGCGAAAGGCCCCCATCGGCACGAGCAGCTCGGCCGCGACCTCGTTGCACCATCGCTCCACGGCCTGTGCCGGAACCTCGGCGGCACGTGCATCGGAGAGGGCCGTCTCGCCGAGCCAGATGTGCGCCAGCTCGTGGGCAAGCGTGAACATCTGCGCCGCCTTGCTGTCCGCGCCGTTGATGAAGACCAGCGGTGCGAGAGGATCGGCGAGCGCGAAGCCCCGGAACTCATCCGGATCGAGCCTGCGGCGATTGTTGCTGCCGACCACCCCGCTCACCATCACCAGGACGCCGAGCGCGTCAGTCTGCTCGATGAAACGGCGCAGCGCGTCGGTCCAGGTCGGCATCCGGCGGCGGGCGTCGAGATCGATGCCGAGCGCCGCGCGCATCACGGCCGCGGTTTGAACGACATCGTCGCCTACCCGCACGGAGCCGACGAACGGCAGAGGGTCCTCGCCGACCTGCCGTGCGAACTCGCGGTACCAGTCCTGGCGCAGCTGGCAGAGGTAGACGGTGTCGAGCAGATCCGGGCTTGGCCGCTGCGCCTTTGTGTCCGCTATGGTCCGGAAATCGGGAATGGGCACCGGTTCTTCAGGGGGCTGCTGGAGGAAGAGGTAGCCCACGGGCACGTGGACGGCCTTCGCGAAGCTCTCCAACTGTTTGAGGGTCGGCTGCGCCGCGCCCGCCTCCCAGTCGGCGAGCTTCGGGAATCCCCTGCGCAGACTCTCCACACTCCGGTCCGCGCGTTCGCGCGCCCAGTGAAGCATGCGCGGCTCGACGGCGACGCGGTTCACGCTGCCGCCTCGGCTCGAAGGTCAATCTTGCCCGTCACCGCGGCGGAGATGAGGGCGGTGCGGAGTTCTTTGAGGCGGTCGATGGCGTCGCGGAGCTTGGTGATGAGAGCGTCGATGCGTGTCGCTTCTGTGTCGAGGGTAGCGACGACGCTCTCTTGTTCCTCGAGCGGCGGAAGAAACACCGAGAGGTCCGCGAATCGCTCTGGCTCAAGCCGCCATTGGCTCGGGCGGATGCCGTTCGACATCGCCAGGTACACGCTCGTCAACCGTTTATTGCGCAGAAAGTGATGCAGGAATCGCTCGTGCTCCTCATGCATTGGGGCGTAGACGATGTAATCGGGACTCGTGATACCCGAGAGGGAGGAGACCCCGAGTGAGCCCTGCCATGCCTTCATCTTGTTGATCACGAGATCCCCGGGGGCAACGAGCTGGTAGACGTCCAAGTCCTCCGGCGTACGGTTGAAGTTGTCGTCTCTCGACGACTTCTCGATCACTCCGAACTCGCGGTAAACCGATAGAACCGTCATTTCGGGATGACCCTGCCGCTTATTAGCCTGTCGAAACAGCCGCTTGACCTTCTTCACCTCCCAATGCGCTGGAATCTCGCCCAGCCACTCGACGCCGGAGTCCTTCATGGGGACGGTCGGGTCGAGGCCCTTGGTGACGGCGCGGGTGATGAGGGCGGTGCGCTTCTCCTGGAGCAGCTCGATCAGCCGCTCCTTCTTCGCCACCA